>NZ_JBEOXI010000303.1:0-8578 GCF_040296465.1 Streptomyces sp. NPDC002130 | reverse complement strand
CCACGTGGTGCACGTGCAGTTCGGCCTTGGGGAGGCCGGCGATGAAGGCCTTGAGGTCGTGTGGGGCGCGGTACCGCTCTTCTTCGGAGGCGTTCGCGGGAACGGACGTGAGCCGCTCCGTCTCGTCCTGTATCTCAGCGGCGATCTTCTTGAGTTCCGGCTCGAACTTGCGCCCGTGGTGGGCGCAGAAGAGCAGTTCTCCGCCGCTGAGCAGTACGACGCGCAGGTACGCCTGGGCGCCGCAGCGGTCGCAGCGATCAGCGGCCGTCAACTGGCTCGCAGGGGTCAGAACAGTAGTCACGTCGCCTCTTCTCTAGCTCGACGAGCTGTCGTACCAGGGTCAACATCCAACCAGCCCCAAAACGTTCCCGCTCGTGGCTTTTCCTCGAAAGAATCTTTGCGAGGCGGCTGTCTGCTGCCGGTTGGCGGCGAATGTGCCGTATTGCGTGTCTATGTGTCTTACGGGGCTTCGCGTTGTATCGGTGGTCGGTCCTCCCGGCTGGGTTGCCGGTTGTTCATGAGGACGTGCCCGGAGCCTAAATGGTTCATGCCTGGAAGGGAACGTGATGTGTACTTCACTCCATCGAGGGATCGAACACCCATGCGAGTGTGGACTAGTGTGAGTTTTCGACGAGGGTGGCGTTACAACGGCTCTACCAGGCCTCGGTACCCTCTCACCGGTGACTGAAGCCGCGCCCTTACCCACGAGGGCCCCATCCGAAATTCAGCGAGGAGCGAACCGCGTGACCGCCGAGACGTCCGTGCCGTCCACAGCTCTGCTGGCAGGAGCAGACCGGGACGGATCCAACTACACCGCGCGGCACCTGCTCGTCCTCGAGGGGCTCGAGGCCGTGCGCAAGCGCCCGGGTATGTACATCGGGTCGACCGATAGCCGTGGCCTGATGCACTGCGTCTGGGAGATCATCGACAACTCCGTCGACGAGGCCCTGGGCGGGTACTGCGACCACATCGAGGTGATCCTCCAGGACGACGGCTCGGTCGAGGTCCGGGACAACGGCCGGGGGATCCCGATCGACGTCGAGCCCAAGACCGGCCTCTCCGGTGTCGAGGTCGTCATGACCAAGCTGCACGCCGGCGGCAAGTTCGGCGGCGGCTCCTACGCCGCCTCAGGTGGTCTGCACGGCGTCGGCGCCTCCGTGGTGAACGCCCTGTCCGCCCGCCTGGACGTCGAGGTGGACCGCGGTGGGCACACCCACGCGATCAGCTTCCGGCGCGGGGTGCCCGGAGCCTTCGCGGGGAACGGCCCCGACGCCAAGTTCGAGGCCAAGGGCGGCCTGCGCAAGGCCAAGAAGATCCCGAAGACCCGCACCGGCACGCGCGTGCGGTACTGGGCCGATCGCCAGATCTTCCTCAGGGACGCAAAGCTCAATCTGGAGACGCTGCACCAGCGTGCCCGGCAGACCGCGTTCCTGGTGCCCGGCCTGACCATCGTCGTGCGCGACGAGTACGGGCTCGGCGAGGGCGGCAGCAAGGGCGAGGAGTCCTTCCGCTTCGACGGTGGCATCAGCGAGTTCTGCGAGTACCTGGCGAACGACAAGCCGGTCTGCGACGTACTCCGCTTCTCCGGGCAGGGCACCTTCAAGGAGACCGTGCCCGTCCTGGACGACCACGGCCAGATGACGCCGACCGAGGTCACCCGCGAGCTCGGAGTCGACATCGCACTGCGATGGGGGACGGGCTACGACACGACGCTTCGGTCTTTCGTCAACATCATCGCCACGCCCAAGGGCGGGACCCACGTCGCCGGCTTCGAACAGGCCGTCGCCAAGACGATGAACGAGGTGCTGCGCACCAAGAAGCTCCTTCGCGTCGCCGAGGACGACATCGTCAAGGACGACGCCCTGGAGGGCCTGACCGCGGTCGTCACCGTGCGCCTCGCCGAGCCGCAGTTCGAGGGCCAGACCAAGGAGGTCCTCGGGACCTCGGCGGCTCGCCGCATCGTGAACAACGTGGTCACGAAGGAGCTCAAGGCGTTCCTGACGTCCACGAAGCGGGACGCCGCACAGCAGGCCCGTGTCGTGATGGAGAAGGCCGTCGCCGCGGCCCGTACGCGCATCGCCGCCCGGCAGCACAAGGACGCGCAGCGTCGCAAGACGGCCCTGGAGTCCTCCTCGCTGCCGGCCAAGCTGGCCGACTGCCGCAGCGACGACGTCGACCGCAGCGAGCTGTTCATCGTCGAGGGCGACTCCGCGCTCGGCACGGCGAAGCTCGCCCGGAACTCCGAGTTCCAGGCGCTGCTCCCGATCCGCGGCAAGATCCTCAACGTCCAGAAGTCGTCCGTGACGGACATGCTGAAGAACGCCGAGTGCGGTGCGATCATCCAGGTCATAGGAGCCGGATCGGGTCGGACGTTCGACATCGACACCGCGCGCTACGGCAAGATCATCATGATGACCGACGCCGACGTCGACGGCTCGCACATCCGCACCCTGCTGCTGACGCTGTTCCACCGCTACATGCGGCCCATGGTGGAGGCCGGCCGGGTCTTCGCGGCGGTGCCGCCGCTGCACCGGATCGAGATCGTCCAGCCGAAGAAGGGCCAGGACAAGTACGTCTACACGTACTCGGACCGCGAACTGCGCGACACGCTGATGGAGTTCCAGAGCAAGGGCATCCGCTACAAGGACTCGATCCAGCGCTACAAGGGCCTCGGCGAGATGGACGCCGACCAGCTGGCCGAGACGACGATGGACCCGCGCCACCGCACCCTGCGCCGGATCAACCTCTCCGACCTGGAGGCCGCCGAGCAGGTCTTCGATCTGCTGATGGGCAACGACGTGGCACCGCGCAAGGAGTTCATCTCCAACTCGGCGGCCACGCTGGACCGGTCACGGATCGACGCGTAGCCGCTGCCTGGCGTCCGCGTACCGCCCGGCCGCGAAAGGCGTCTCTCCACCCTCGGGTGGAGAGACGCACGGCCGAGAGCGTGCGGGCCGTGACCTCTTCACAAGACCGGACTCAAGGACCGTGCACAGACGGTGCGTTACGCCTTGGGGAAGGGACTCGTGCGGTCACCAGCGGGTCAGTCACCTGATGGGGTGAAGAGCGAAGGGAAGAAGAGTCGGGGATCTTCCCGTTCTGTCCATCCTTGGACATGCAGCAAAGCAAGGACCGTCCTCGCGGTGGCGGAGCGGGCGAGGAAAGTTGGGCCGAACCTCTCGACGCTCATGATCCGGTCCCGCTCGAGGAGGCCGGACAGCTCAGGTATGACGATCCCTGGTACGACGCCCTCGCCTCCGGCTGGGGCGAGTCGGCCGACGACGGGGCGCAGGTCCACGCGCTGATTCCGCCCGCGCGGGCAGAGGGCGTGACGGGGGCCGCGACGGCCGATGTGTACCTGGAAGTGCAGCGCAGTGCCGCCTTTCAGGAGGTGCGGCGGCGGTACCGGAGGTTCGTGGTGCCGGCGTTCGTGGCCTTCTTCGTCTGGTACGTGGGCTATGTCGTGGCTGCCACGACAGTGCCGCAGCTGATGGCGCGGCCCGTCGTGGGAGCGGTGAACGTGGCGATGGTGGCGGGGCTGGGGCAGTTCCTGTCCACGTTTCTGCTCACCTGGGCGTACGCACGGCACGCGCGGCTGCGCCGGGACCGGGCCGCGCTCGAACTGCGCTGGGACACACAGGAACTGACGCGTGGTGTGAACGGTGGTAGGTCGTGACGGAGGAACACCAGACGCTGGCGTTGCTGCTCTTCAGCGCGTTCGTCGCGGTCACGCTGGGGATCACCACGTGGGTCAGCCGCAACAGGCGCGGTTCGCCGGAGGAGTTCTACGCCGGAGGGCGGCTCTTCTCACCCATGGAGAATGGTTTTGCCATCGCGGGCGACTACATGTCGGCCGCCTCCTTCCTGGGAGTCACCGGGCTCATCGCGCTGTTCGGTTACGACGGGCTGCTGTACGTCGTCGGGTTCCTGGTGGCGTGGCTCGTGGTGCTGTTCCTGGTCGCCGAACTGGTCCGCAACTGCGGCCGGTTCACGCTCGCTGATGTCGTGACGTCACGGATGAGGGAGCGGCCGGTGAGGATCGCGGCGGGAACCTCCTCGGTCACGGTGTCCGTTCTGTATCTGGTGGCGCAGATGGTCGGCGCGGGGAGCCTGGTGGCGCTGCTGCTCGGCGGTACGAGCGACGCGGCGCGGTCCTGGACCGTCATCGGGGTGGGCGCGCTCATGGTCGTCTACGTGTCGCTGGGAGGGATGCGGGCGACCACCTGGATCCAGATCGTCAAGGCCGTCCTGCTGCTCGGGGGCACCGTGGTGCTGACGGTTCTCGTCCTGGCGCGCTTCCACGGCGACGTGGACCGGCTGCTGATCACGGCGGCCGAGCGCAGCGGGCACGGCGCGGCGTTTCTGGCACCGGGGCTGAAGTACGGCGGGGACTGGACCGCCCGCTTCGACTTCATCAGTCTGGGGCTGGCGTTGGTGCTGGGCACGGCGGGGCTGCCGCACATCCTGTCGCGCTTCTACACCGTGCCGACCGCGCGCGCTGCCCGCCGCTCGGTCGTGTGGGCCGTCGGGCTCATCGGCGGCTTTTATCTCATGACGATCGTGCTCGGGTTCGGCGCGGCCGCCATCCTGGGGCCGGAAGCGGTGCGCGGGTCGAACGCGGCCGGGAACACGGCGGTTCCGTTGCTGGCGCTCGATCTGGGCGGTGGGGCGGGGTCCACCGGCGGGACGGTTCTCTTCGCGATCGTCGCCGCGGTCGCCTTCGCGACGATCCTCGCCGTGGTCGCCGGGATCACGCTCGCGTCCTCGGCATCCGTGGCCCACGACCTGTACGCCTCCCTGCGGCGCAGGAGCGGTAAGCCGCGCAGTGAGGTGGCCGTGGCCCGTATGGCGGCTGTCGGCGTCGGCGCGGTGGCGATCGCGCTCGGCCTGCTGGCCAGGGATCTCAACGTGGCGTTCTTGGTGGGCCTGGCCTTCGCCGTCGCCGCGTCGGCGAACCTGCCGGTGCTGCTCTACTCCCTCTTCTGGCCGGGCTTCACCACACGGGGCGCCGTCTGGGCCGTCTACGGCGGTCTGATCCCGGCTGTGGTGCTCGTGGTGCTGTCCCCGGTGGTGTCCGGCAGTCCCGACTCGCTCTTCCCGGGCATCGACCTCCAGTGTTTCCCGTTGCAGAACCCGGGCCTGGTCTCGATTCCCCTCGGCTTCCTCGCGGGCTGGCTGGGCACGGTCACCTCGGCGGAGGTCCCGGACGAGGCCAAGCACGCGGAGACCGAGGTGCGGTCGCTGACGGGCGCGGGAGCGGCGTAGGGGTGGTGCCTGCGGTGCCGTGACCAGGACGGTGACCGTCACCGAAGCTTGAGGAGACCGAACCGCTGACGGCCCTAGCCGCGGGTCGCCCACACGTAACGGTGTTCCGGGCGGCCCGCGTCGCCGTACTTGAGGGTGAGCCTGGCCCGTCCTGTGCGCTCCAGGAGCTTCAGATAGCGCTGGGCGGTCTGACGGCTCACTCCGGTCCGCTCGGCGATCTCCTGGGCGGACAGGGGCCCGTTCGCGTGCATCAGGCACTGGCGGACCAGCTCAGCGGTGGTCGGGGAGTGTCCTTTGGGCAGGTCGGGCTCCGACGGCGCCGACAGGGCCCCGAAGATACGGTCCACCTCGGCCTGTTCCGCCTCCCCGCCGCCGTCCAGGGTGCGGCGCAGTTCCGCGTAGGCCTCCAGTTTGGCGCGCAGGCCGGCGAAGGCGAACGGCTTGACCAGGTACTGCAGTGCGCCGTGCCGCATCGCCGCCTGCACGGTGGAGACGTCCCGGGCCGCCGTCACCATGATCACGTCGGTCTGGTCGCCGCGCCGCCGCATCTCCTGGACGACGGCGAGCCCCGTGGCGTCCGGCAGGTAATGGTCCAGGAGCACGAGGTCCAGCCGGGGCAGTGTCTCCAGCTGATGGAGCGCTTCCGCCGCGCTGTGGGCCTCACCGGCGACATGGAAGCCCGGCACCTTCTCGACGTAGGCGGCGTTGACCTTCGCGACTCTCATGTCGTCGTCCACGACCAGGACCTCGATCATCACGACTCCTTCTCGGCGGTCTGCGGAGCTGACGGCACGGTCAGCACGGCCCGTTCGGGACCCGGCTCGGCCAGTGCCTCGGGCAGGACGACGGTGAACTCCGCGCCCCCGCCGTGTGCCTCGCCGACGGTCGCGCTGCCACCCTGCCGTTCGGCCAGCCTGCGCACCAGGGAGAGTCCGATACCCCGCTCACGGTGAGCCGGCGGCTTCTTCGTAGACCATCCCGAGGTGAAGATCAACTCCCGGTGCTCCGGCGGGACGCCCGGCCCCGTGTCACGCACCCGGAGGATCGCCGTACGCCCCTCGGCGCGCAGTTCGACCTCCACGCGCGCGTGCGGCTTGCCGGCGACGGCGTCGAGGGCGTTGTCCACCAGGTTTCCCACGACCGTGACGAGACCCTGCGGGTCGACCAGTCGGTCGGGAAGCCGGGTCCGGTCCGACACCCACAGGGCGACGCCCCGCTCGGCCGCGACGGTCGCCTTGCCGACCAGCAGGGCGGCGAGCAACGGATCCTCGATCCGTTCGGTGACCTGTTCCGCGGTGGCCCGGTGGTCACCGACCACCTCGCCGACGAACTCGACGGCGTCGTCGTACATCTCCAGTTCGAGCAGCCCGAGAAGCGTGTGCATACGGTTGGCGTGCTCGTGGTCCTGGGCGCGCAGGGCGTCGATCAGACCGCGGGTGGAGTCCAGTTCGCGGCCCAGCTGCTCCAGCTCGGTGCGATCGCGCAGGGTGGCCACGGCGCCGCCGTCGTCGGTGGGCATGCGGTTGGCGACCAGTACCCGCTGGCCGCGCACGGTGAGCAGATCCGTGCCGGTGACGCGTCCGGCCAGCACGTCGGCTGTACGGCCCGTGCCGAGCGCCTCGTCGGGGGAGCGGCCCACGACCGTCTCCCCGATGCCCAGCAGGCGCTGCGCCTCGTCGTTCACGAGGCGTATGCGGCCGGTGCGGTCCAGGGCCACGACACCCTCCCGGATGCCGTGCAGCATCGCCTCCCGTTCGGACAGGAGTGCCGCGATGTCCGAGAAGGCCAGGTCCCTGGTCTGCCGCTGGACTCGCCGTGAGATGACCCACGCGGCCAGCGCGCCCACGGCCAGGGCGCCGCCGGCGTACGCGAGCAGCCCCGGGATCGCGTGGATCAGCCGGGCCCGGACGCTGTCGTAGGCGATGCCGACCGAGACCGCGCCGACGACATGGCCGTCGCCGTCGCGCAGCGGCACCTTGCCCCGGGCGGAGCGGCCCAGGGTGCCGCTGTCGATCTCCATGACCTCCTTGCCGGCCAGGGCCTGGCCCGGGTCGGTGGAGACGATGCCGCCGATCTGCTTCGGGTCCGTGTGCGACCAGCGCACGCCCCGCCAGTCCATCACCACGATGTACTCGGCCTTGGTGGCCTTCCGGATCCGCTCCGCCTCCCGCTGCACCGGGCCGTTCGGCGTGGGGGGAGTGTCCCGCAGGTCCTTCGCGAGGTCGGGCAGTTGCGCGGTCGTCTGCGCGATCGCGAGCGCACGGCGCATCGCCTGGTCGTCCAGCTGATTGCTGAGGGGGGCGAGGAACAGTCCGGTCGCGAGCACCGCGACTCCCGCGGCGATCACGACCTGCATCAGCAGCACCTGCGAGAACACCCGCCGGGGCAGGCCGAGGCGCAGGCGGCGTGCGGGGGGAGTGGGGCTCATACCCAAGACCGTACGTGCGGACCGTCGGCCGCCCTAGACGGGTGTGGCGTGGATCTCCAGATCAATGAGCTTTTTCAGCGTGGCCACTGATCGGGTGAGGGGATCGGTCCCCACAACGGACAAAGCTCCCGTGCCGTTGGAGGAGGTGTTCTACGTCTCAACCCACCGGCGCGGGAGCCTCGTTGGTTGCCTATCCTGCCGCACTCGACCTGCCTCACGCCTTGGTCGAGTGGGTCACCATGCTCATCGTCACCCGCGAGGGTGACCGCCGCTGCAAGCTCCCGCCGCACCAGCGTGCCCTGGTCGGCTTGGTGTACCTGCGCCGACACGACACCCTGGCGCAGATCGCGGCCGGCTTCGGGATCTCGGTCGGCACCGCTCACGCCTACGTCGCCGCCGTCATCAATCACCTGTCCAAGCGGGCGCCCGGCTTGTTGCGGGTGCTGTGGGAGACCCATCCCGAGCACGTCCTCCTGGACGGCACGCTCGCCGAGTGCGACCGGGTCGGCGACAGCCGGGCCGGCTACTCCCACAAGCATCGCCGCCACGGCGTGAACGTGCAGGTCGTGACCGATCCCGCGGGCAGGCTGCTGTGGATCTCACCTGCGCTGCCCGGCCGCACCCACGACCTCACCGCGGCCCGCACCCACAAGATCATCCGGATCTGCGAACGTCAGGGCGTCCCCGTCCTCGCCGACCGCGCCTACATCGGAGCCGGCCCCTGGGTGACCACACCAATCCGACGCCCGCCCCGCCGAGAACTCACACCGACTCAGCGCACGATGAACCGAGCACTGTCAGCAGCACGAGCACCAGTCGAACGAGGTGTCGCAAGGCTGAAGTCCTGGCGGATCTTCCGCAGAGCCCGCTGCAGCCCGAACCGCC
>NZ_JBEOXI010000302.1:0-8652 GCF_040296465.1 Streptomyces sp. NPDC002130 | reverse complement strand
ATCGTCGCCGTGGCCCGGTTCGTCCAGGTGGACTGGGAGTGGGAGTTGGCGGTCAGCTTGTTCCAGCCGGACAGCCAGGGGTCGTCGCCCGCGGCATCCTGGACCACAACCAGGTGCTCTACCAGCTGAGCTACACCCACCATGACCGGCTTGGAGGTCAGTGACTTCCCTGACCGGCCGAGAAAAAGTGTACAGGGTCCGAAGGGGTGCTCGCGCCCGGCTTTCGCCGAGCCGCCCCCGACGGGCCCCCGCCCACCTACTGCGCAGGCAGAACGTGCTTCGCCGCGATCGTCCTCGCGGTGTCCGAGTCGGGCCCGGGCTGCGGGACGAACACGGCCTCGCGGTAGTACCGCAGCTCCGCGATCGACTCGCGGATGTCGGCGAGCGCACGGTGGTTGCCGTTCTTCTGCGGGCTGTTGAAATACGCCCGCGGGTACCAGCGGCGGGCCAGCTCCTTGACCGACGACACGTCGACGATCCGGTAGTGGAGGTAGTTCTCCAGCGTCGGCATGTCGCGCAGCAGGAAGCCGCGGTCCGTGCCGACGGAGTTCCCGCACAGCGGCGCCTTGCCCGGCTCCTTGACGAACTCCCTCACGTACGTCAGGACCTGGTCCTCGGCGTCCTTCAGGGTGGTCCCGGCGGCGAGCTCCTCGAGCAGCCCGGAGGCGGTGTGCATCTGACGCACCACGTCCGGCATCGTCTCCAGCGCCTGGTCCGGCGGCCGGATGACGATGTCCACGCCTTCCCCGAGCACGTTCAGCTCGGAGTCGGTCACGAGGGCGGCCACCTCGATGAGCGCGTCGTCCGACAGCGAGAGGCCGGTCATCTCGCAGTCGATCCACACCATGCGATCGTTCATGTGTCTAACCTTACGGCCCGCTGCCCTCGGCCGGGCCGCCCGTACCGCGAAAGCCGCAGGGCCCGCGGGGAGGCATGCTCCTCGCGGGCCCTGCGGCTAGCGGTTCACGGCGCGCTGCGCTGCCCGGGCAGGCTCGCCGACAGGGCCGGGGACTGGCCGACCGCGCTCGCCGCCGCCGTACGGCGGGACTGCAGCGGCACCGGGTGCTCCGGGTGGAGCGGGGTCGGTGCCTGGCCGTGCTGGCCCGGGTGCCCGGCGTGGCCCGGCATACCGGACCCGGGGCCGCCCGGTGCGCTCTCGGTCTCCTGGGGCCGCTCGCCCTGCGGACGCCGGGCGCGGTACGCCGCCCGGTACGCGGCCGGGGACGAACCCAGCTGGCGGCGGAAGTGCCCGCGCAGGGCGACCGGCGACCGGAAGCCGCAGCGCCCCGCCACCTCGTCCACCGAGTAGTCCGACGTCTCCAGCAGGCGCTGCGCCTGGAGGACCCGCTGCGTGATCAGCCACTGCAGCGGAGCGCTCCCGGTCAGCGAGCGGAAGCGGCGGTCGAACGTACGCCGGCTCATGTACGCGCGTGCCGCCAGTGTCTCCACGTCGAACTGTTCGTGGAGGTGCTCCAGCGCCCAGGCGACGACCTCGGCGAGCGGGTCGGCGCCGATCTCCTCGGGTAAAGACCTGTCGAGGTAGCGCTCCTGCCCGCCGCTGCGGCGCGGCGGCACGACGAGCCGCCTTGCCAGGGCTCCGGCCGCCTCGTTTCCGTGGTCCGTGCGCACGATGTGCAGGCACAGGTCGATGCCCGCCGCCGTGCCCGCCGACGTGAGCACGTCGCCGTCGTCGACGAACAGCTCACGCGGGTCCACGTGCACCGACGGATAGCGCTTGGCCAGCGTCGGTGCGTACATCCAGTGTGTCGTCGCGGGACGGCCGTCCAGCAGGCCGGCCGCCGCGAGCACGAAGGCGCCGGTGCACAGCCCGACGATGCGGGCGCCCTCCTCGTGGGCGCGGCGCAGCGCGTCGAGCGCCTCCTCCGGTGGCGGCGAAGTGATCGAACGCCAGGCCGGCACGACGACCGTGCCCGCGCGCGAGATCGCTTCCAGGCCATGTGGTGCGGTGAGTTCGAGTCCCCCGGTGGTCCGTAGCGGACCGTCCTCGCCCCCGCACACCAGTAGTCGGTAGCGCGGTACGCCGGCGTCCTGGCGGTCAACCCCGAACACCGACAACGGTATGGAACTCTCGAAGATGGGGCCGCCGCTGAACAGCAGCACCGCGACGATCTCCTTGCGGCGTCGCCCGGAAAGTTTCCGGGCCGCGGCTTCCGGCGCGGCAGTGGAGTCGTGGCTCATACTGCTAAGCCCCCCTCGGTGGTCGCGGCTCCTCGGTTGTGTCGCTCCTGCACGTTTCCCCTCGGTCCTGCACGAGTCCCCCGCCGTAGACAGTCAAGATCGAATCTACTGTGTGCCGTCGTGCCGAAGTGGCCGGTTCACCACTCGGCACATTGTCGACTTGGCAACTTGGCGTGAAGCATTCGATCACGAAGCGTTGCACTCGTGGGGCGTGCAGGGAAGTGCGCCTCGTCGCAGTGGCCAATCCACGTAGGGTGCGCGGACCCCCTGAGGTCCTTTCCGTGCAGGTCGAACGGGGGTTGCGGGGTGGTTGGACGGGGTGATGCACAGGTACGAGAAGTTGGCTGAAAAGCGCCGTGTGCGTGCGCGGAAACCGGTCAGCCGACCGGTGTATCTCCCCCGGTGTGCCGTCCGCCACGGTGCGACCCCGTTCCGGTGCGGTGCCGCCGGCCCCGGTGGGGTGCCCGGTCCTCGGCCGCGAGCCGGGCCGCTCCGCGCTCGGACTGGCGCAGCAGGACCCGGCAGGCGCCCGTGACGGCCGCGAGCCCGAGGGCCGTGCCCGCGGCGCCGGCGAACGAGGTGCCGCAGCCGAGGAGCACCAGCGGGACGAGCAGGCAGCTGAAGGCAGCCCAGCGAACCACATCCGTCGCGGTGTCCCGCGGCGGCGGGGTCGCGCGGTCCGCCTCGGCGGCGGGGCGTGGTGCGGACATGCGTGCTCCCTGTGGCGTGACTCACGGGGTTCAACGCGCGGCCGGGGCGTCGGTCACTGGCTGCCCGGATCGCTTCCACCGGTCAGTGAATCCCGTGCAAACCGCCTGTACAGCGCAGCAACCATTGCGTTACGGGCGGTGCCTCGTGCATGCTCCCTGGAACCCGCACGCACCGTGAGCGGGATCTGGGCTAAGGAGGCGTGGCGCCGTACCCTTGAGGGTATGGGGTTGGGAAGACCATTCCCGGACACAGCTCCGCCGCACACTGTCGTCCCTCCCGTATAAGGATCACAACGCCGAGACAGCCATGGCCGGTCACGAATTCTTCGAACCCGCGGACCGCAAGCGGCCCGTCGCCGATCCCACGGCGGCCGAGCCCCTGGCGGCGAAAGAGCCACGCCATTCCTGCGACCCCGCTTTCAAGCACGGGGTCGTCGTCGGCTTCGACGGCTCCACCTCCAGTGAGCGCGCCCTGGCCTACGCCATCGGCATGGCCCATCGTTCCGGGTCGGGCCTGATCATCGTCCATGTCGCCAACCGGCTGCCGACCACGGTGTGGGCCGGCTGCGAGCCGCCGGTGTTCGTGGACGTGCCGGACCACCGCACCGAGGTGCTCGGACTCGAGCTGGCCTGTGCGGACTACCTCGCCGAGGTGCCCTGGATCCTGGTCGAGCGCGGCGGTGACATCTGCCACGAACTCGAAGAGGTCGGCCGGGAGTACGAGGCCGACGCGATCGTCGTCGGCTCCACCCACGGTCTCGTGGGGCGTCTCTTCGGCTCCGTCGCCGGGCGGCTCGCCAAGCGGGCGCAGCGGCCCGTCATCGTCATCCCCTGAGCTCCAACTCCCTTTGTGCCGCGCGCGAATTTCTCCTCGCGCGCAGAGGTGTTTGTGTCTTTGTGAAGGGCATATACGGAACACCGCACAACTGCACATGCACGAAGGGAGCCCGCCGTGGACAAAGACGTCTCCGCGGGAAGCGGAATCACGACCGTGGCCGGTCGACTCGCCCTGGGAATCACCCTGTTGGCCTTCGGGCTGGGGCATACCGCTGTGATCGACGGCGTGTCAGCCGCTGACGCCGCGTCAATCGCCCAGTACGTGGGCGGCATTGCGCTCTTCGTCGCAGGGCTCGTGGCCCTGCGGGAGGGTGACGCCGCCGGTGGTACGGCGTTCTCGGTGCTCGGGGCGCTGTGGTTCACGTGGGCCGTGTCCGAGACCGCCTCCGGCAACGGGGCAGGGCTGTTCCTGCTGTTGTTCGCCCTGGTGGCGCTGTCTCTGACGCTCGCGGGTGGGGATCAGCTGGGGCGGGGCGTGTACGGGCTGTTCTTCGTCGCCCTGCTGCTCATGGCGGTCACCGAGTTCGCGGGCAACGACGGGCTCACCAAGGTGGGTGGATGGTTCGCCGTGGCCGCGGGGGCGGTGGCCTGGTACGCGGCGACGGCTGCCCTGGCGCACTGGCCGACTGTTCTTCCGCGACGCGCTGCCGGTCGGGGCGTGACGGCCACCGGGTAGCTGCGCGAGCCGGGGAGTTGGGCGGCTTCCCGGCGATGAAAACGGACCCCCCGTGCATGGTGGCAGCACGTGGGGGTCCGTCCCTCTTTTGCGCCTGAACCGGCGCCGCTCTCGCGGACGTGGCTGCTCGCCGCGGGGGTTCCTCAATTCTCGCTTCGGTGGTGGGCTTCCTATTCCACCGTCACCGACTTGGCCAGGTTGCGGGGCTTGTCGATGTCGCGGCCCAGCACCAAAGCCGTGTGGTAGGCCAGGAGTTGGAGCGGGATGCCCATGAGGATCGGGTCCAGCTCGTCCTCGTTCTTGGGGACGACGATCGTCTCGTCGGCCTTCTCCTGGGGCTGGTGGGCCACGGCGAGGATCTTGCCGCTGCGGGCCTTGATCTCCTCCATGGCGGCGCGGTTCTTCTCCAGGAGGTCGTCGTCGGGGACGATCGCGACCGTCGGCAGGGCCGGCTCGATCAGGGCCAGCGGGCCGTGCTTGAGCTCCGAGGCGGGGTAGGCCTCGGCGTGGATGTAGGAGATCTCCTTGAGCTTCAGGGAGGCCTCGCGGGCCACGGGGTAGCCCCGGACGCGGCCGATGAAGAGCATCGAGCGGGCCTCGGCGAACTGCAGGGCCAGCTTCTTGACGTCCTCCTCGCCCTCCATGATCTCGGCGATCTGCGCGGGCAGCTTGCGCAGGCCCTCGATGATCCGCTTGCCGTCCCGGACCGACAGGTCGCGGGTGCGGCCGAGGTGGAGGGCGAGGAGGGCGAAGGCGACCGTGGTGTTGGTGAAGCACTTGGTGGAGACGACGCAGACCTCGGGGCCGGCGTGCACGTAGATGCCGCCGTCCGCCTCACGGGCGATGGCCGATCCGACCACGTTCACCACGCCCAGGACGCGCGCGCCCTTGCGCTTGAGCTCCTGCACGGCGGCCAGCACGTCGTAGGTCTCGCCGGACTGGGAGACCGCGACGTAGAGGGTGTCGGGGTCGACGACCGCGTTGCGGTAGCGGAACTCCGAGGCCGGCTCGGCGTCGGCGGGGATGCGGGCCAGCTGCTCGATCATCTGGGCGCCGATCATGCCCGCGTGGTACGAGGTGCCGCAGCCGAGGATCTTCACGCGGCGGATGCGGCGGGCCTCACGGGCGTCCAGGTTCAGGCCGCCCAGGTGCACGGTGGAGAAGCGGTCGTCGATGCGGCCGCGCAGCACACGGTCCACGGCGTCGGCCTGCTCGTGGATCTCCTTGTGCATGTACGTGTCGTGGCCGCCCATGTCGTAGGAGGCGGCCTCCCACTCCACGGTGGTGGGCTCCGCCGTGGTGCGGGTGCCCTCGGTGGTGTAGGTGCGGAAGTCGTCGGCCTTGAGGGTGGCCATCTCGCCGTCGTCGAGGGTGACGATCTGCCGCGTGTGGGAGACCAGCGCGGCGATGTCCGAGGCGACGAACATCTCCTTCTCGCCTATGCCGAGGACGACCGGGGAGCCGTTGCGGGCGACGACGATCCGGTCGGGGAAGTCGGCGTGCATGACGGCGATGCCGTACGTGCCCTCGATCAGCCGGAGGGTCTCGCGGACCTTGTCCTCCAGCTTGGTCGCCTGCGAGCGGGCGATGAGGTGGACCAGGACCTCGGTGTCGGTCTCGGAGAGGAACTCGACGCCGTCCGCCTCCAGCTTGCGGCGCAGGTCGGAGGCGTTGTCGATGATGCCGTTGTGGACGACGGCGACCTTGCCCTCGGCGTCCAGGTGCGGGTGGGCGTTGACGTCGGACGGGGCGCCGTGGGTGGCCCAGCGGGTGTGGGCGATGCCGGTCGTGCCCTTGAAGCGGGCCGGGACCTTCGCCTCCAGGTCGCGGACACGGCCCTTGGCCTTGACCATCTTCAGGCGGCCGCTCGAAGGGGTGGTGACGACGATGCCCGCGGAGTCGTAGCCGCGGTACTCCAGGCGCTGGAGGCCCTCGAGGAGGAGGGGCGCGACGTCACGCTTCCCGATGTAACCGACGATTCCGCACATGTATACGTATTCCTAGCCGTAGACGATGCGCCGCAGCTGCCGGAGCGAGAGCTCCGGCGGGGCCACCGCGCGGTATTTGAGGTCCGCCTCGATCCGTTCGAAGATCTCCGCGTTGACCAGGCCCTGGGCCTGGAGCTCGCGGTGGCGGCGACGGACGTACTCCTCGGTCGTCTCGTCGAAGTAGGCGAGCACGTCCTGGATCACGCGCAGTGCCTCGCCCCGGCCGAGGGCGGTGGACCGCGTCAGATGATCAACGAGTTCGTCGTGCACTCGCTAGATCTTGGGCCACCGGCGACGGTTTCGCAAGAATTCTGCCCGATTTCGGGCAGGACCCCGTGGGGGGCTTTTGGGGGAACGTTGAACGTGTCATGAGTGGCTGTTCGTGAGCCGTCCACCGGGTGTCCGGGATCCCGTTGCCCGAGGCGTCGATTTTTGGACGCCATGGACACTCCTCGTATGGGCGTACCCGAGCGGCTCGCCGAGCGCATGAGCATGGCCGAGCAGCACGAGTACCTGCGCACGAAATTCTCCCGGCGCACGATGATCAGAGGCGGAGCCGTCACGCTCGGCGCCGTCGCGGGTGGCGCGTTCGTGCCAGGCGCCACCGCCCAGGCCGCCGTGCCGACCGCCCGCACCGCCCCGGCGACCGAATCCGTCGACGGCGCTCTCGTCGCCCCCTTCGGCCGCCACCTCGCCTACGGCGCCGACCCGCGCACGGAGATGACCGTCTCCTGGCAGGTCCCCGTCGCCGTCAAGAAGCCGTTCATCCGGATCGGCGCCCACCCCTGGGACCTCTCCCGCAAGATCGACGCCGAGGTCCGCACCCTCTTCACGCCCGCCGGAGTCGGCGCGAGCGGCAACCACACGCAGTACTACGTCCACGCCAAACTGACCCGTCTGAAGCCGGGCCGGACGTACTACTACGGCGTCGGCCACCAGGGCTTCGACCCGGCCGCACCGCACCTGCTGGGCACCCTCGGCACCTTCACCACCGCCCCCGCGCACAAGGCGCCGTTCACCTTCACGGCCTTCGGCGACGAGGGCGTCAGCTACCACGGCCTCGCCAACAACAGCCTGCTGCTAGGCCAGAACCCGGCCTTCCACCTGCACGCCGGCGACATCGCCTACGCCGACCCGTCGGGCTCCGGCCAGACCTCCGACACCGGCTTCGACTCCCGGATCTGGGACCAGTTCCTCGCCCAGACCGAATCCGTCGCCAAGTCGGTCCCCTGGATGCCCGCCTACGGCAACCACGACATGGAGGCCTGGTACTCGCCCAACGGCTACGGCGGCGAGGAGGCCCGCTGGACCCTGCCGGACAACGGCCCCGACAAGAAGAACCTGCCGGGCGTCTACTCCTTCGTCCACGGCAACACGGCGGTCATCTCCCTCGACGCCAACGACATCTCCTTCGAGATCCCGGCCAACCTCGGCATCTCCGGCGGCACCCAGACCAAGTGGCTGGAGGCCCGGCTGAAGAAGTACCGGGCCTCGCACGACGTCGACTTCATCGTCGTGTTCTTCCACCACTGCGCCTACTGCACGTCCACCTCCCACGCCTCCGAGGGCGGGGTCCGGCAGGAGTGGGTGCCGCTGTTCGAGAAGTACACCGTGGACCTGGTCATCAACGGACACAACCACCAGTACGAGCGCACCGACGTGATCAAGGGGAACAAGGTCGCCAAGAAGCTCCCCATCGGCGGCACGGCCTACCCCGAGACCGACGGTGTGGTCTACGTGACGGCCGGTGCGGCGGGCCGCAGCCTCTACTCGTTCACCGCCCCGCTGTCCTACGAGGGCAACGAGCACGACGTGGACTCCGTCGCCTCGTTCGTCAACGTCAAGGGCGGCAAGCAGAACGAGACCGTCGCCTGGTCCCGGGTGCGCTACCTCGACTACTCCTTCCTGCGCGTGGACGTCACCCCCGCGCCGAAGGGACGCCTGGCCACGCTGACGGTGCGCGGCATCGCCGAGAGCGGCGACCAGGTCGACCACTTCACGGTGGCGCGCCGGGCGAAGTAGCCACGAGTGCTACATCCGCTTGAGGATCGCCTGCTTGGCCAGGGTGAACTCCTCGTCCGTCAGCACGCCCGTGCGGTGCAGCTCGCCGAGCTCGCGCAGACGGCGCAGCAGGGCGTCGTGGTCGGCCTCGGCGGACGCCCGCGCCCTGGACCTCCTGCTGCGCATCGCCGCCGACCAGGAGGAGCGGGACGCGGTGGTGGCCGCCGCGGTGGAGGTCGCT
>NZ_JBEOXI010000301.1:0-8682 GCF_040296465.1 Streptomyces sp. NPDC002130 | reverse complement strand
GGCAGATGGTCACCACTCGCCGCTGCCCACCAGGTAGGCGATGCCCGCGAGGACGGCGAGCATCAGCGCCGGGATCGCCAGACCTTTCGCGACCGAGGTCAGTGTGTGCGTGCCGCTCGCCGCCTGCCTCGTGTAGTGCTCCCGCCGTGCGCCCAGATCGTGCCGGGCGAACGCGCCGACGACCAGCGCCACCGCACCGGTGATCAGACACACGATGAGCGGTGTGAGCGCTCCGTGCTCGCGGACGTCGTCCTCGACGTTGCCGTACGCTCCTGCGTCGGCCCGCGCCACGACGGCCACCACTCCCCTCTGCATGGCCATGACGAGCATGGCGAGCGCCGTGACGGCGAGGGCGAGGGCGGCACCGGCAAGGGCGGGAGCGCGCCGGGACGGGGTTGTCCGGTCCGTTCGCTTCCGGTCTCCAGTGGTCCTGGGCGGCTCCTCGGGCTTGGGCGGGGTGCGCGGGGGCTCGATGACCACCGTGCGCCGCTTGTCTTCCACTCGGGGCTTCGGTGGTGGGGAGTCGTCCGGGACGTCCGGTTCCAGCTTCGTGGGACCGTCCTCGGCCGCCGTGGTCACCTCCGCCTCGACGTGGATCACCGACTCGTCGGCCACGCCCCTCAGCACGAGGTCCCCGGAGAGGTGTCCCGTCGCAGCCGTGTCGACGTGGACCTCCAGACCGCTGTGGGTCGGATCCACCCTCAGCCACGCCTGTTTGGGCTGGACCACGCAGTGCCGGGCCAGCGGTGGGCCCTGCATGGTCACCGACCGCTTGGGAGGGGTCGAGCCCCTCGGTACCCGGCCGAAGTCCAGGTGGTCCGGGGACGGTGCCAGGCGGATCCTGCTCAAGGCGTCGGCCGCCAGATCGGCGAGCGGCTGGACTTCGTTGTGGGCGACCTCCCCCAGGTGCTGACGCGCCCCTTCCGCCACAGCCAGTTCGGGGCGCTGCAGCCGATTGCACAACTCCGTGACGGCGCCCTGCCGGGTGAGGAAATCGTCGCTGTTCAGGGCCGCCTGCAGAGGGGACGGCGAGGGAATGGCGACGATCTTGATGCCGCCGCGCCGGCTGTGTGCCAGATGCAGCTCCCCTTGCAGCTCCGCCGCCTTCTTCGGTGTCTGGTGGGGGTTCTGCTCCCGTACGTGCCGGTAGACGTACTCGTACAGGTCGTCGAGGGAGACATTGCCGTCCGCGTCGAGGTCGGCCTCGCCTGTCTCCAGGCCCTCGACCACCGCGTGCGTGAACACCGAAGGCCGCGGAGCGGAGTTCTCGGCGAGTTCGCTGCCCTCGAAGGAGTACTCCATGGAGTCGGACGCGGTGATGACGGCCCAGCCCCGCCCACTGACCGGCTCGTCCTTCGCGAACGACTCGAGGACGTTGACCTCTCCCGAAGCGCGCACGGAGGCCGAGCCCCGGGAGAAGGCGCCGCCGTAGCAGCAGTCGAGGAACAGGACGCTGCGGCCCGCCCGGGTGCCGGACATGCAACCGCGGACGAACTGGGAGGGGACAGCCGTGGCGGCCAGCAGCGGGGGCTCGGTGTCGCTCGCGGCGAAGTACAGCTCGCCGGACTCGCTCTTGAGGCCGTGGCAGGAGAAGTGCAGCAGGAGTGTGTCGGCGCGGCGGCGGTCGTTGAAGAAGCCCTGGATGCGCCTGCGCATGACGTCGGCCGAGGCGTTGTGTACGACCTCCACCTCGAAGTCGCCGATCTGCGGGTCGTGCAGCACCCGCTCGAGAGCCGCCGCGTCCTGGGCGGGCGCCCTGAGCTTCTTGAGCCCCTGGTCGGCGTACCTGTCGTTGGCGATGATCAGCGCGTGTCTGGAATCCGTCATGGCTCGGCTCCGGCCCTGGAATGGCGCTCGACGAAGATCCTGAACGCCTCGGCGACCTGGTCGTCGGTCGCCTCGGACACCTCCAGGACGTCGTCCCCCATCCGCAGGTGCAAGGACGGATGGGTGTCATGGCGACGGCCCACCCACGACCGGATCACCGTCATCACCTGGTTCAGGGCGGTCGCCGAGCTCCCCAGGGTCACCAGCAGGGCACCGATCTGGGTGACGTCCACGGCCCGCGCTCCGGGCGGGACCTCGCCGCCGGGGAGCGTGGTGACGTCGTCGACGTCGAGATCGAGCAGCTCCTCACGCAGATAGCCGGTCAGCTCCGCGACGCGTTCGGCTTCCGCGTCCTCTTCGGTGAGGAGGATGTGCAGTTCGTTCTCCACCGGGTCACCCCCTTGTTCGTCCGTCGGGGCGGCGCAGAGTCGGAGTGTCGGTGGGCTCTACGTCATCATTTACAGTTTCCGCTGCTCAGAGCAGGGTGGCAAGTCACCCGAGCCGGAATGAAATTGACGGCTCAACCGTAAGGTTCCTCGTTCAACTTGGGATGGCCCGGGTTCGCGAACGGGCACTACACCAGCCGTCGCACCTGGAGCACCCGCTCGTCGCAGCGCACGATCTCCAGTTCCCGGTCCGGGCGGGCGCCCCCGAAGGTGAGGGCGAGGTGACGGTCCGACACGAGCCGCCAGCGGCCGGGTACGGCGCCGGGGGCGTCGCCGCGGCCCAGCGGGTGGTCGACAAGGGTGCCGTCGGAGGCGAACTCCATGCCGCGGCGGCCGCGCGCGGGCGGGAAGGGGAAGTCGTCCGGCCGGTAGACCCGCACGTCCTCGTGGTCCTCCTCGTAGGAGTGGAACCACGAGCGGAAAAGGTCCGGCGGGGGCTCTCGCATGACCCGTCCACCTCACTCGTCCGACGACGTCCACATTGTCGCTATTGCTGCAAAGTGACTAGAATTATCAGTGTATGGGTTCGGAGGGAACGGGCAACCGACCGCTCCGCCCGACGTCGCCCGGCCCTCGCGACGCGTTTCAGACGCGCAGTTCCGCCGCCGCGTGCGCGGCACACCCCCGCTCCCCTCGAAGGGCACGCCATGTCCGATGCGCAGGCATTCCTTCGCGCCACCTCGCCCGACTACAGCCGCTGGTGCGGCGCCATGGAGGTGCACCGCAGACTCCTCACCCTGAACCCGGAGTACGCCGAGAACCGGGCCCAGATCGAGAACACCGCGTTCGCCTACGAGTCGATGGATCAGGTCACCGCCCGGCAGGGCCTGATCGACATCCCGGTCGTCGTGCACGTCGTGCACAGCCACCCCGAACAGAACGTGAGCGACGCCCAGATCCACAGTCAGATCGACGTGCTCAACCAGGATTTCCGCGCGAGCAATCCGGACGTGAGCAAGGTGCCCGCGGTCTGGCAGGACCTGGTGGCCGACGCACGCCTGCAGTTCCACCTCGCCCGGACCGACCCGCTGGGGCGCCCCACGGACGGCATCACACGCACCGAGAGCGCGGTCGACGGCTGGGACACCGACGACCTGGTCAAGTTCACCCTGAGCGGGGGCCAGGACGCCTGGCCCGCGGACATCTATCTCAACCTCTGGGTCTGCCAGTTGCGTCGCGGGCTGCTGGGCTACGCCCAGTTCCCGGGAGGCGCCGCCTCCACGGACGGCGTGGTCATCACCCACACCGCCCTCGGCACCACCGGCACCGCGACGGCCCCCTTCGACGGCGGCCGCACGGCCGTGCACGAGATCGGGCACTGGCTGAACCTGCGGCACATCTGGGGCGACGACGACGAGGGGTGCAGCGGCAGCGACTTCGTCGCGGACACCCCCAACCAGGCCGGGGCGAACGCCGGTTCCCCCACCTTCCCCCATGTGACGTGCGGCAACGGACCGGACGGCGACATGTTCATGAACTACATGGACTACACCGACGACGCCGCGATGTTCATGTTCACCAAGGGTCAATCGGCACGCATGGACGCCACGCTCGACAACGCCCGCCTGACCCTCAGCCGTCAGGCCGTCGCGGTGTGACGACGACCTGACGGCTGAGGGAACGGCCGAAAGCCCTACGGGGTGCAGGCAGACCCCCGCGCGGCGGCCAGTTCGGCCTCGATGAGGTCGGCCGCGTGCCGCGTACCGCCCTCCTGGGCCGTCTCCGCTTGGAGTTCCTTCAGGCGCCGGGCCACCTCCGGGTCGCCGACCAGGGCGAGGGCGGCCGCGCGCAGGGTCTCCCCGGTCGCCTCCTCGGTGCTCACGCAGCGGGCGACGCCGAGATCCCGGAGCGTCTGCGCGTTGCCGAACTGGTCCGCGGCCTGCGGTACGGCGATCATCGGCGTGGCGGTGACCAGGCCCTCCTGGCTGCCGCCCATGCCGGCGTGCGTGACGAACAGGTCGGCCCGCTGCAGGATCGCCAACTGCGGCACCCAGGTGCGCACCTCGACGTTGTCCGGAACGTCCGCGAACCCGGCCGGGTCGACGTGCTTGCCGATCGAGAGCACCAGGTGCCAGCCCGGCAGGTCGCCGAACGCCTTGACGCACTCCCGGTAGAAGCCGGGCTGCTTGGTGAAGGCGGACCCGAGGGAGACGAGCACGACCTTCTCGGCGTCGGCCGGCCGCTGCCAGCCACCCTCGGCGGTGCGGTCGCCCTGGCAGGCTCCGACGAAGGAGTACACACGCTGGTCGACGCGGTCCGCGTTCGGCTGGAGCGCCTTGGGGAGGAGGACGATCGAACGGTCGGGCCGGCCCCCGAAGTCGTCGGGGTGCCGGCTGATCCCGTTCTCCTCCAGCCAGGCCCGGAAGCGGGCGTAGTAGGCGCGGCCCCGTTCGGTCTTCTTCGGCTCCTCCCACAGCGGCCGGGCGACCTCCTCCTCGTACCCCTCCCAGGCGACCATGGCCGGCGAGAGGGAGACCGCGGGGACGCCCCAGCGGTGGGCGAGCACACGGCCCGGGTAGGAGGCGATGTCGTGCAGGACGAGGTCCGGCTCGTCGCCCTCGTAGGCCTCGATCAGCTGCGGGAGGGCCTGGATGGCGTCCTCCAGGAACGGCTCGACGTTGTCCAGCAGCGTGTCCCCCCACGCCTCCGGGTCGTCGTCGGGCGAGGGCAGGGTCGACTTCCAGGGCTTCACCTCGGCGCCGGTGTCCGCGACCTTGTCCGCGAAGACCGGCGGGATCGCGTAGGTCACCCGGTGGCCGCGCGCCACCAGCTCGCGGATCACCTCCAGACTCGGGTTCACGTGGCCGTGGGCGGCGATGGAGAACATGGCGATGTGGGCGCGACTGGTCATGCGCCGACCGTACGCGAGACGAGACGTCTCGTGCAATCATACTGCCGCGCAGGATGGCCGGATGCTGCGGACGCCGGGCGGAGCGGCGGGCGGTCAGCGCTGGTAACGCGCCAGCACCAGGTTGCCGTCCTCCTCCAGGCGAACGCGCAGCTCACGCAGGCCGATCGCCCCGCTGTAGTACTCCTGGAACGCGGGCGTCGCGACCTTGTCCTTCCACTCCGGGTAGCCGCGGACGGACTGGGCCGGTGCCGGTCTCAGGTGCCCGGCGAGGGCGGTGCCGGTGTCCCAGCCGTCCTTCGTCCGGTGCAGGGCGGGGTCCTTCAGGGCCTGTCTGCCGGTGGGCAGCATCCAGTCGCCGAGGGCGAGGCGGACCATGTTCCGTGGTCTGAGGAAGAAGTCGAGGAACTCCGCGGCCTCCTTCTTGTGGGGGCAGTCCTCGGCGATGGAGAGCGTCTGCGGGCTGACGCCCTGGGTGAGGCCCCCGGCCCCCGCCGGAGCGGGCAGCACCTCCCAGTCGAAGCCCTTGGGGGCCTGCTGCACGATCTGCTGGCGGTAGGAGAACCCGAGCGGGACCATCGCGTACCGGCCCGCGAAGAAGCCGGGCAGCGTGTCGGAGCCGCCGCTGCCCAGGGTCGTCGGAGAGGCACTGCGGTCGGTGTTCGCCTGGGCGTGAACCGTGCGCGGCACCATCTGGTCGGCCGTACCGAACCGCACGGTCACCTTGCCGTCCGGCCCGCGGTGGAACAGCTGTCCGCCCGCCGAGAGCGAGAGGTTGAGCGTGGCGGAGACGGGTTCCTTCAGCGGCCAGGCGACGCCGTACTTCCCCCGGCCGCTGAGGCGTTCGGTGATCCGGCGGAACTCGGCCCAGCTCCACGGCTGCTGTGCCGTCGGGATCCGCACGCCGGACTTCCTGAGCCAGGTGGCGTTGGCGATCAGCACGCGCGGTTCCTGGAGGAACGGCACACCGTAGACGCCGTCCCCGAAGGTCGTGGTCTCCCAACTGCGCTGCGGAATGTCCGATGTCAGCCTCGCGGGCAGCAGGCCGGTGAGGTCGGCGAGGTAGCCGCCGTAGGCGAAGTCCGCGAGGTCGTCGGAGGCGTCGTGGATGATGTCGGGTGCCTCGCCGCCCTCGAAGGCGGTGAGGAGCTGGTCGTGGACGCTGTCCCAGCTGCCCTGGACGTACTCGACCCTGACGTCCGGGTGGGTGGCGTTCCACTCCTTCACCAGCTGCTTGTTGGCCTCGACTGACTCCTCCTGCCAGGCCAGGGACTGGAAGCGCAGGGTGATCCGGCCGTCGTCGCGGGTACCGCCGGAGGAGCAGCCGGCGAGGAGCAGCAGAAGGGCCAGGACCAGGGCCGGCAGGCGTGTGCGCATCAGCTCTTCACCGCCCCGGTGAGCATGCCGCCCGTGATCCGCCGCTGGATGAGGGCGAAGACGACCAGGGAGGGCAGGGTCGCGAGGAACGCGGCGGCCGCGAGCGGGCCGAGGTCGGCGACGCCTTCGGCACCGATGAAGTGGGTGAGGACCACGGGCAGGGTCTGTTTCTCCGGAGTCTTGAGGAGCACGAGCGCGAAGAAGAACTCGTTCCACGCGGTGATGAACGCGAAGAGCCCGGTCGCCACGATGCCCGGCGCGAGCAGCGGCGCGGTCACCGACACCAGCGTCCGTACCCGGCCCGCCCCGTCGACCGCCGCGGCCTCCTCCAGCTCGGGCGGCACGGCCCGTACGTACCCGGCGAGCATCCACAGCGCGAAGGGCAGCGCCCACACCACGTACACCAGCACCAGCCCCGGCACCGAGTTGATCAGACGGAGGTTCTTCAGCACCAGGAACAGCGGGATGATCAGCAGGACGAACGGGAACGCCTGGCTGACCACCACCCAGCCCGTCACCGCCTTCGCGAGCCCGGTGCGGCGCCGGGCGACGACGTAGGCCATCGGCGTCGCGATGAGCACGGCGACGACGGCCGCTGCGAGCGCGGCGAGCAGGGAGTTGAGGGCGGCCTGCAGCAGCGGCTGTTCGTCGAAGGCCTGACGGAAGTTGTCGAGGGTGGGGTCCTCGGGGATCCACGTGGGGTGCAGACTGCCCAGCTCGCGCGGTGGCTTGAACGCGGTGGAGACCAGCCAGAGGAACGGGAAGGCCAGGAAGACGAGGTAGGCGAGCAGCGCGGCGTACTGGCCGACGCGGGCCGGGCGGCCGGTCTTCACGCGTCGTCACCTCCCTTCAGGCGGCCGACGAGGAACACGGCCAGGGCGATCGAGATCCCGGCCACCATCACGCAGCCCATCGCCGCCGCGTAGCCGAACTGCCCGTAGCGGAAGGCCTCTTCGTAGGCGAACAGCATGGGCAGCCGGGTTCTGCCGCCGGGACCGCCGTTGGTCAGCACGTAGACGAGGGCGAAGGAGTTGAAGTTCCAGATGAGGTTGAGCGCGGTGATCGCGAGGGCGATGGGTTTCAGGGCGGGCCAGGTGACCGTGCGGAAGCGGCGCCAGGCGCCCGCGCCGTCGACCGCCGCCGCCTCGTGCAGTTCACGCGGGGTGTTCTGCAGCCCGGCGAGCAGTGCGACCGTCGTCTGGGGCATGCCCGCCCAGACGCCGACGAGGATCACGGCGGGCAGCGCGGTCGCCAGTCCGCTGAGCCAGTCCCGGCCGCTGCCCAGGCCGAGGTCGCGCAGGGTCTCGTTGAGGATGCCCGCGTCCGGGTTGTAGACGAGCCGCCACATGATGCCGACGACGACCTCGGGCATGGCCCAGGGGATGATCGCCAGGGCCCGGGCCAGCCAGCGCAGCCGCAGGTCCTGGTTGAGCAGCAGGGCGAGGCCCAGCGCGAGCAGGAACTGCGGCACGGTCACGCCGACCGCCCACACCAGCCCGACCCGGAACGACTCCCAGAACAGCGTGTCCTGCAGCAGGTCCCGGAAGTTGAGGGCGCCGATCCACCGGGTGGGCTCGGTGCGGCCCGACTGGGCGTCGGTGAAGGCCAGCAGGATGCCGTACAGCAGCGGACCGGCGCTGAGGACGAGGATCGGGATCAGGGCGGGCAGCACCAGGAACCAGGCGCCGTGGCCGACGGCGTGCCGGGGCCGGCCCGCGCCGGGTCTGCGGCCGGTCCGCCACTTCGGTGACGCAGGCGGCGAGGGCGGCGGAGGGGGCGAAGGGGATGCTGCCTCGGTCACCGGTGTCACGGAATCAGCCCCTTCGCGCGGCTCGGCCGGCCTGGTCATGCTCGTGGAGGCCATATGCCTCGTCAAGGCACCGCGTACGCCGTCCCACCTGTGCCGATGCGACACTGACCGGTGGATGGCCGGAACCCGACGGTCGAGGCGTGGACGACGGAGGCGGACGATGGACGAGGCACGGGCGCGGGACGTACTGGACGCGGCAGGGGTGCTGCCCGGTGCGGCCGGGGCGGCGCGGCTGCTCGCTCTGGGCGAGAACGCGGTGTTCGCCGCCGGTGACCTGGTCGTCAAGGTCGGCCGGGACGCCGAACTTCTCGGCCGGGCGCGCCGCGAACTGGACGTCGCGGTATGGCTCGCCGAGGCGGGTGTGCCGGCCGTGC
>NZ_JBEOXI010000300.1:0-8711 GCF_040296465.1 Streptomyces sp. NPDC002130 | reverse complement strand
AGGAACGCGCCGCCAGCGAGCAGCACCAGCACCCCGCCCGTGATGCCGAGCGCCGTCCCGATGCCGCTGGAGCCGTCCGCGGCCGGGGCGCCGGCCACCGGCTTCGACCCGGTTCCGGCCGTGCCGCTGCCGCCGTCCCCGGATCCGCCGGCCTCGCCGGAGGGGTTGGCGCCGGGCTTGGCCTGCTCGGCGCCCCTGGGCGGCACCAGCTCACCCACCGGCTGCACCTTCCCGGCTGCCTTGAAGCCCCAGTCGAACAGCCGGGCCGTCTCCTTGTAGACCTCGTTGTGCTCGGGCTTCTCCGGGTTCATCACCGTCACCAGCAGCACCTTGCCGCCGCGCTCGGCGACGCCGGTGAAGGTGGCGCCGGCGTTGGTGGTGTTGCCGTTCTTGACGCCCGCGATGCCCTGGTAGACGGGCACGTCGGAGTCGCCGGCCAGCAGCCGGTTGGTGTTCCGGATCTCGAAGGGCTTACGGACCGTCTTGCCCTTCTTGCCCTTCTTCGTCTCGCCCGGGAACTTCGCCGTGACCGTCGAGGCGTACTCGCGGAAGTCCGGCTTCTGCATCCCGGAGCGGGCGATCAGCGTCAGGTCGTAGGCCGAAGAGACCTGCCCCTCCGCGTCGTAGCCGTCCGGGCTGACCACGTGCGTGTCGAGGGCCTGGAGCTCCTCGGCGTGCTCGTTCATGTCCTTGACGGTGTTCTCGACGCCCTTGTTCATCGCGGACAGCACGTGCACGGCGTCGTTGCCGGACTGCAGGAAGACGCCGAGCCACAGGTCATGGACCGTGTAGGTCTCGTCCTCCTTTATCCCGACCATGCTGGAGCCCGGGCCGATACCGGCCAGGTCGGAGGGGACGACCTTGTGCTTGGTGTCCCTCGGGAACCTGGGCAGCAGCGTGTCCGCGAACAGCATCTTCAGCGTGCTCGCCGGGGCGAGGCGCCAGTGCGCGTTGTGCGCGGCCAGCACGTCACCGGACTCGGCGTCGGCGACGATCCAGGAGCGGGCGCTCAAGTCCTTCGGCAGCACCGGCACGCCGCTCGCCAGGTTCACCTGCGTGCCCGGCTTGCCGAGCCGCGCGCCGCCCACGGTCGACATCGACGCCGGGGGAGTGGCCGACGGGCTCGCGCTAGCCGACGGGCTGCCCGAGGGCTTCGGGGCGGCGACGGCGGCGGGTGCGGCCAGGGCGAGGGACGACAGGACGGCGGAGGTGACCAGCAGGGATCGCCTGGTGGTCTGCTTCGGAGCGGGCACGGTCGGAAACGTACATGCCGTACGGGGGGAAGTCCCGTCTCCGGCCCCACCCCGCGAACGGAACCGGACACGGCCTGGCGATACTGGGTGCATGAAGCTCAGCCGCCCCGTCTCCTGGTTCCTGCTCGCCTTCGGGGTGTGGAGCTGGGTCATCTGGATCACTTTCGTCAAGAACCTGGTCAAGGACGGCAGCGGGCTCGCCTTCGACGACGGTCGTCCCACGGCCTACTTCTGGGTGCACCTGCTGCTCGCCGTCGTTTCCTTCGTATTGGGGACGGTCATCGGGGCCATCGGGTTGCGTGGTCTGCGCGCACTGCGCCGGACGTCATAGGGCGATCGGGAGACACGAC
The DNA here is from genome assembly GCF_040296465.1 of Streptomyces sp. NPDC002130. NCBI lineage: Bacteria > Bacillati > Actinomycetota > Actinomycetes > Kitasatosporales > Streptomycetaceae > Streptomyces > Streptomyces sp. NPDC002130. The sequence continues at coordinate 7,108 of NZ_JBEOXI010000300.1, read as the reverse complement.
ACCGTGGTCATCGTTTTCGTACTCATCGCCGTGCTGGTCCTGGCCGTCGTCGTGACGGCCAACTGGTACGTGTGGCGCCGCCTGTTCCGTGACACGACCAGCGGCCCGGGTCTCGTCCGCCGGGCGGGCGCGGTCCTCGTCGCGGGCGGCTGGGTCCTCGCGATCACCGCCCTGGTCGCCGAACGCTCCGGCGCCCCCTTCTGGCTCCAGCAGGTGCTGGCCTGGCCGGGCTTCCTGTGGCTGGCCCTGTCGATATACCTGCTGCTGGCAGTGGTGGCCGGTGAATTCGTCCGCCCGCTCCTGCGCCGCTTCCTCGAACACCGGGCGAGACGGACGGACCGGGGTCCGCAGCCCGGCCCGGCGACGCCCACCGCGCCCACTCCGACGGGTGCCGCGGGCGTGCCGACCACGGCACCCGAACCCCCTGCGGACCGCGCTCCCGCCTCGGGCACGACAGGCCCCCAGGACAACGGCAGCGGTGCGGCCTCCACCGCGTCCGCCGTGCCCGCGTCCGCCTCGCGTGCGGGCGGTGGCGGAACGGCCGCCTCCACCGCGGCATCCGCGGCCACCTCACAGCCCGGCCATGGCGTCGGCGCGCCCACGGCCGGGGCCGCCGCGCCGCAGGCGAACGGCAGCGGCGCGGCCCCCGCGCCCACGGTCGGCGATGCCGATCGAGCGCCCGCCTCCGCCACCCCCGCCGGCCCCTCCCGCCGCCTCTTCGTCTCCCGGGTCGTCGCCGGGGCCGCCGCGGCCGCCGCCGTCGGGACCGTCGGGTACGGGACGTACGGTGTGCTGCGCGGGCCGCAGGTCAAGCGGGTCACCGTGCCCCTGGCCAAGCTGCCGCGTGCCGCGCACGGGTACCGGATCGCCGTGGTCAGTGATGTGCACCTCGGCCCGGTCCTGGGACGCGGCTTCGCGCAGAAGGTCGTCGACACGATCAACGGGACCCAGCCCGACCTGATCGCGGTCGTCGGTGACCTGGTCGACGGCAGCGTGAAGGACCTCGGCCCCGCGGCCGCCCCGCTCGCCCGGCTGAGGGCCCGTCACGGGTCCTATTTCGTCACCGGCAACCACGAGTACTTCTCCGGCGCCGAGCAGTGGGTCGAGGAGGTCCGCCGCCTGGGCATCAACCCCCTGGAGAACGCCCGCAGGGAGATGCCGTACTTCGACCTGGCCGGAGTCAACGACATCGCGGGCGAGGACGAGGGCCAGGGCCCCGACTTCGCGAAGGCGCTCGGCGACCGGGACACCGCCCGCGCGTGCGTGCTGCTCGCCCACCAGCCCGTCCAGATCCACGACGCCGTCGAGCACGGCGTCGACCTCCAGCTCTCCGGACACACCCACGGCGGCCAGCTCTGGCCCGGCAACCTCATCGCCTCCGGCGCCAACCCCACCCTCGCGGGCCTGGACCGCTACGGCGACACCCAGCTCTACGTCTCGCGCGGCGCCGGCGCCTGGGGCCCGCCCACCCGCGTGGGCGCACCGTCGGACATCACCGTGATCGAGCTGGCGTCGAAGCAGGCCTGAGCGCGCACACCCTGTGAGAACGCTGTGAAACCGGACCGAAAGGCCCATCGGTAAGTTCTTTCCCAACTCATACGATCTCCCTTCCCCCCTGCGCAAAATCCTGTGATTGGGTGAGCCCGCCACGAAGGGGTGTGGCATACGCACAAGGGCCCCAAGAGGGTCTGGGGAGGGCAAAGCCGATGCGATCGGTTCGCATACGGATACTCGCGGGGCTGCTGGTCCTGGCCGCCGCGGGCGTGGGCGCCTGGCAGTTCCTGCCGTCGAAGGGCGACGGGAAGACCATCACGGTCGGCACGACGGACGGCGTCACCTCGCTCGACCCCGCCGGTGCCTACGACGCGGGCTCCTGGGCGCTGTTCAGCAACGTCTTCCAGTCGCTGCTGACCTTCGCGCCGGGCGGCACCGCCCCCGTGCCGGACGCGGCGAAGAGCTGCGCGTTCGTCCGCGGCGACCTCACCACGTACCGCTGCGAACTGCGCGACGGCCTCACCTTCCCCAGCGGCCGGGCGATGGACGCCGAGGACGTGAAGTACTCCTTCGACCGGATCCTCAAGATCAAGGCCCCGGTCGGCCCGGCGTCCCTGCTCGGCACGCTCGGTTCCGTGGACGCCGACGGCATGACCGTCACCTTCCACCTGACCTCGCCGGACGCGACGTTCCCCTTCAAGGTGGCCACCGGCGCCGGCTCGATCGTCGACCACACCGCGTACCCGGACGGCAAGCTCCGCACCGACGCCGGAGTCGACGGGACGGGCCCGTACACCCTCACCTCGTACACGAAGGACCATGAGGCGGTCCTCGCGCCCAACCCGCACTACCGGGGTGCCGTCAGCGGCACCGGCCCGCCCGTCGAGCTGCGCTACTACGCGACCCCTCAGGCCCTGGACACCGCCTGGAAGGACAAGCAGGTCGACGTCGCGACCGACCAGCTGCCGCCCGGTGTCCTCGCCGCACTCAACCCGAGCGACCCCGCCCAGCACGTCTACGAGGCGGACGGCTCGGAAACCCGGAACCTGTACTTCAACACCCGCTCGGGCAAACCGCTGCACAACCCGAAGGTCCGGCAGGCCATGGCCTGGCTGATCGACCGCGAGGCGCTGGCCGCCACCGTCTACGACGGCACCGTCGACCCGCTGTACTCCCTGATCCCGGCAGGCCTGACCGGGCACACCGCCTCGTTCTTCGACGACTACCCGAAGCCCGACCCGGCCAAGGCCCGGCAGCTCCTCATGAAGGCCGGTGTGAGCCTGCCGGTGCACTTCACCTACGGCTACGCCAAGGGGCGCGGCGCCGGTGAGCAGGAGGCGGCCGAGATCAAGAAGGAGCTGGAGGCGAGCGGTCTGTTCCAGGTCACCCTCAAGGGCTACGAGTGGACCGCCTTCCAGAAGCAGTGGGCGACCGGAAAGCTCGACGCGTACGCCGTCGGCTGGGTCGCCGACTTCCCCGACCCGGACACCTTCGGCGCCGCGCTCGTCGGCACCGGCAGCGCCATGAACACCGGTTACAGCAGCAAGACCGTCGACCGGCTCATCAAGGACAGCCGGCGCTACGCCGAGCGGACCGACGCCGAGCGGGACTTCCGCGCGGTGCAGGAGACCGTCGCCGAGGACGTCCCGGTGCTGCCGCTGTGGCAGGCCAAGGAGTACGTCGTCACCACCGAGGACGTCGGGGGCGGCCAGTACCTGTCGGACGGCACGGGCGTGTTCCGCCTGTGGAGCCTCACCGCGCTCTGACGGCCCGCCCCGCTGTCAGGAGTCGGTGCGCCGCCGCGCCGCCGGATCGGGAATGGCGTTCGTCATCCCCGGCAGGAACTCCGTGAACAGCTCGTGCACCTCGCGCACGAGCGGCCGCAGCACCCGGAAGCGGGCCAGGGCGACGCCCCGCGCGGTGAGCCGGGCGCCGCGCTCGGCCAGCCGGTAGCTGCGCTCGCGCCCCTCGGTGCGGTCGAAGATCCAGTACAGGACGAGCCCCATCTGGGACAGCCACATCAACTCGGGCAGGATGTCCCGCAGTTCCTCGGGCACCTTGGTCTTCGTGGCCCCGGCGAGCACCTCCCGGTGGACGCTGATGGCCTCCTCGCGCGCGTGCTCCGACTCGGGGGAGAAGGGGCTGAGCGGGCTGTCCGGGTCGGCGGCGTTCTTGAAGAACTGCACCGCGAACTCGTGGTAGGGCGCGGCGATGTCGAGCCAGGCCCGCAGCACCCCCGCCAGACGGGCCTCCAGGTCGCGCTCCCGGTCCAGGATCTCCCGGACCGCCACCTGGTGCTCGGCGGCGATCCGGTCGTAGAAGCCCTGGATCAGATGCTCTTTGCCCGCGAAGTAGTAGTACGCGTTGCCGACGGAGACCCCGGCCTCCTTGGCGATGGCCCGCATCGTCGTCTTGTCGTAGCCGCGCTCCTGGAACAGCCGCATGGCCGTCTCCAGGATCAGGGCGCGGGTCTGCTCGGACTTGGTGGGGAGGGCGCCGTCGTCGGGGCCGTCGTTCTTCGCGGACACGGGAACAGAGCCTAACGTCAGCACCGGTGCGGCTACCGGTGCGGTTACCGGGGGGCGCAGGTGCCGTCGGCGCAGCCCGGCGCGGTGTAGCTCCAGCCGCTGTCCGGGTCGTACGACCAGCCGTCCGCCCGCCGGTAGACCCGGCCGCCCCACCGCGCCCCGCCGCGCTGCCCCCGGTGCCACTGCGCCCCGCGCCACTTGGCGGCGGCGAGCACCGCGCCCTTGGCGAGCAGGGCGCCGGACGGGGTGCTCAGCCGGTGGGCGAGCGGCCGGTGCTCGCGCAGCGCCCACAGGGTGACCACCCAGGCGGCCGGGCCCTGGTAGACCTGCCCGGCGTCGCCGACGACGGTGATCTCCTCGAGGGTGACGCCGTGGTCGAGGCCGGGAAAGCGCCGCCGTGCCTCCTCGGAGGCGGCCGGGACCAGCTCCAGCGGCACCAGCTTCGGCTGCCGCAGGAGCCAGTCGCGCAGGAACGCGCACAGGGAGCACTCGGCGTCGTACAGGACGGTGAGTCGGCGCACCGGTGCGGTGGCGTTCATGCCGGTCTCCGCTCAGGCCTGCGGCTGCGGGGCGACCCAGCCCTGCGGCGGCACCGGCGGCACCTGCTCCCGCTCCATGGCGCCCCGGCGCCGGATCCGGTTGAGCACGTAGACGTTGGCCAGGTGCATCACGCCGAGCACCAGCAGGACCACGCCGAGCTTGGTCGACAGGGCCTCGAAGATGCCGCGTGCGTCGGTGATGGTCTCGTCGTCGCTCAGGTAGAGCGCGACGAACCCGAGGTTGACGAGGTAGAAGCCGACCACCAGGAGGTGGTTGACGGCGTCGGCGAGCTTCTCGTTGCCGTGCAGCACGTCGGCGAGGAAGACCCTCCCGTTGTGGCTGAGCGTGCGGGCCACCCAGACGGTCAGACCGATGCTGACCAGCAGGTAGATGACGTAGGCGATGACCGTGCGGTCCATTGCCCCACCCTTCTTGAACACGTTCAAAACGCTGTCGGGAATGACTCTAGACCTAGTTTTGAACATGTTCAACAGGCAAGGCGATGATGCCGGCAGGCGACGCGAAGATCGCGGGCCCAAGTATCCTGAGGCAGCTGTGAACGGGCCGGGGTCTGCTCCTTCGAAGGAGCAGACCCCGGCCGGGAACTCAGCGCGTCACCCGATGCCGATACGGGTCTTCCAGTAGTCCGCCCGGGCGATGACCTCCGTGCCCGAACCGCTCAGAGCGGTCTTGCCGCCCGCGTGGAAGCGCACGGATCCATCGGCCAGGACGGCCCAGACGTCGGGAACCGTGTCGCCGTTGGCACTCGGGGTGCCCATCAGATGCGGCTTGGCGCTGCTCGCCCAGCCGGAGGCGCCGTACTCGTTGTCCTGACCGCCCGAGGAGTTCGCCGCTGTCGCCAGTGAGCTGAGATCGACGCCGCCACCGGAAGCGGCGATGCCCTTGCGGAGCCACAACTTCCCGGAGACGTCGGACCGGTAGACGAGGTCGGTCACGCCGTCACCGGAGACGTCCTGCGTGATGACGATGTCGCGGTCCTGCCAGGCGGAGGAGTTGAGGCGGACCGCCTGGCTCACCGTCGCGCCGTGGTAGCCGGTGAAGGCCCAGAGTTCGTCGTCGGTGCCGGCGCTGTTCCGCACCGTGGCGAAGAAGTCGGGACGGCCGTCGCCCGTCACGTCTCCCGCGCAGACGATCTGGGTGACATCAGCGGGACTCGGAGCCCCGTCCGGCAGCAGGATCTCCTGGCGCCGGTCGACATTGACGGCGCCGTAGCCGTCCCCGGGGTAGACCCAGAGCTTGCCGGAGAGGCGGACGACGAGGTCCTGCAGTCCGTCACCGCCGTATATGTCGCCGTTGTGAGTGATCAGGGCTCCCTTGAAGTGCCCTGACGGTACAGGGACGTACGGGGGCAGGTCGTCGCCGTTGGGGTCCTTGTCGGGGTTGGACCGGTAGGCCCCGGCCATCGAGTAGTCCAGGTCGCCGGTGCCCTTGGCGAGATCGTCCTTGTCGGCCTGGGAGGGGTACATGGCCAGGTTGCCGCCCTCGGTCACCACCATGAGGTCGGGCAGCTTGTCGCCGGTGAAGTCGCCGGGGCTGTCGGCCTGGTCCCGCGGGGAGACGTAGAAGAAGTATTTCGTGGGATCGGAGGGATTGCCCGCGCCGTCGATGGCCCGGACGTAGAGGACATTGGGCCCGGCAGTCGGAGGCTTTGCCCCGGACAGAGCGGCACTCACGCTTGTCGCCGTACCGCTCGTCCGCCCGACACTGCCGGTGTAGGTGGCCGAATTGAAGCCGTACTCGTAGCGCACGACGTCACTGTTCAGGGCCCGCACGGTGAACGATCCAGCGGTGCCGAACTTCTTGGCCGACCAGTTGGCGTCCTCGGCGTCGTTGCCGAAGCCGTTCTGGTTGCCGTCCGCGTTGGGGTAGTCGGTGGAACTGACCACGGGCGGCCGGGGGGCGGAGGTGTCCAGCACGAACCGGCAGGGTGTCTTGACCGGGTAGTACGACGACGTCGTGCCGGCATCGTCGATGGCCCGGACCCGCCACGAGTAGGTGGTCCCGTTCTTGAGTTTGCTCGTGGAGAACTCCTTCGTCGACCGCAGGGCCGTACCGGTGTCGCCTCCGACGGAAACCTTGCCGGTCGAGCCGAGCAGATCTCCGGCGGAATCCCACTGTCCGGTCGGCCAGAGATCGAAGTCGAGGTAGTCCAGGTTCTTGTCCTTGTCGGTGCCCTTCGCGGTGAAGGTCAGGGCACCGGAACCCATGCGGACGTACGGCTTGGTGGTGGTGCACTTGCCGTCCGGGCCCATGTCCAGCGAGTTCGAGACGACAGAGGGCCGGCGGTTGTAGACCAGCTCGAGGACAGGCGCGTAGTCCTGATTGGCGTGGAACTTCTTCCATGCGTACTGGGAGTTCTCGTCGCGAGCGCGCAGCCCGAAGGTGATGCTGTCGTCACCCTTGTCCGCTGCCTTCTGCGCGCCCTTCTTCACGTCGAAGGTCTCGAAGGCGTCCCGGCAGCCGGACTTGTAGCCGTGCGCGAAGCTCTTCGTCGCCAGTTTGTTGCCGTCGTGGAGCTTGGGGGC
>NZ_JBEOXI010000299.1:0-8734 GCF_040296465.1 Streptomyces sp. NPDC002130 | reverse complement strand
GGCACGCACCTGGCCGAGCTGCTGCACCGTTCCCGGCAACGACTCCACGAGCGGATCGGCCACGCCCAGCAGATCCTCGACCGCATCGACGAATTCGAAACAACACACAGCGCGCATGTGACCGCCGACGACCTGTGTTCAGTGGGCGATCTCTGCGGATGCGACCTGCGGGCTTGACCCTCACCCCGGGGACAGACCCTACCGTCGAAGCCACCCCGCCAAGTCACCCGGCGCACACCACCGAAAACGCTGTGGCCCTGGACGTTTCCCCCAGATACCGGCCTGCCCCGGGTCCGAACCAGACAAGGAGCCCACACTCATGAACAGCCCGATCCAGCAACTCGCCGACCGTCTCAACGACACTCTCGGCACCGCTCATACCCAGCCCTGGCTGTGGCCGTCGCTGCTGCGGCTGCTCGCCCACGGCGAACCCGTAACCCTCGACCAGCTCGCCACCGCCACCGGCCGCAGCGCCGAGGAGATCCGCCACGCCCTACAAGCCATGCCCGACACCGAATACGACGAGCACGGCCGGATCATCGGCAGCGGCATCACCCTGAAGCCCACCCCGCACCGCTTCGAGACCGGCGGCGCGACGCTGTACACCTGGTGTGCCCTGGACACCCTGATCTTCCCCGCCGTCCTCGGCCGCACCGCCCAGGTAACCTCCCCCTGCCACACCTCCGGCACCCCGGTACGGCTCACCGTCGAACCCGACCGGGTCGCCCACCTCGACCCGGCCACCGCCGTCGTCTCGGTCGTCACCCCCGACGCCCCGGACTCCATCCGCACCGCGTTCTGCAACCAGGTCCACTTCTTCGCCAGCGCCGACGCCGCCCGAGGGTGGCTCGACACGCACCCGGGCGCCACCGTCCTGCCGGTCGTCGACGCCTACGCCCTGGGCCGCCCACTGACCCAGCAACTGTTGACAGGCGACACCCCGCCCAGCTGCAGCTGCTGACCCGACCCGCCGGCCACCCGAAAGCCTGGACATGACAGAACGGGTCGGTCTGTCCAGTGAGTTCCGAACGTGCTCAGTCGTCCTTGTCGGGGGCATCGGGATCGCGCAGGGGCCGGTGGCGGTCGCCGAAGTCGGGCAGGTGGAAGGCATAGTGGCCGTCGATGCCGATGTGGGCGCGGATGAACGCCGACAGCCGCTGCGCGTCGGTGTCGAGCACCGGATAGCCTTGGGCGCGTAGCTGTTCCAGAGCGCGGTTGGTGTAGAACGTATTCCACAGAACCGTGCAGTTGAGCACCAGCCCGAGCGCGGAGAGCTGATCTTCCATGCCCTCGTAATAGGTGCGGGTCATCTCCCCTTTCTTCCCGTGGTAGATGCGACGCCCCAGGTCGTGGCGGCCCTCGGTCAGGTTGGCCTGGGCCTTGCCTTCGCGCCGATACGGTTCGTCGTCGGCCAGGCGCAGGATGTGCAGGGTTTTGAAGATCCGCCCGTAGTGCGCGATCCCTTGGCCCAACGGGGTGGGGTTCCCGTCACGGGAGATCATGCGGGTGACGTCGTGAGCGGAGACCTCACACTCATGGATCGACACCGCGACCCGGCACATATCCTCCCAGTGCGCGGCGATTTTTCCTGTGTCGATTCGCCCCCGTGCGGCCTGGTTGAGCGGGCCGTAGTCGGCGCCCTGGTCGAACCGCCACAACCGCTGATCGGGCAGGTTCGCCAACTGCGGCCGATACCGCTTGCCGATCAAATGCACCAAACCGAACACGATGTCGGAATAGGAACCGGTATCGGTAATGATGGCCTCGGGCCGGCGGCCACCCTGCTGAAGCTGCACGACATCGATGAAGTTCAACGAGTCGCGTGGCGTGCCGGACACCACCTTGGCCGCCAGCCCGGCGGACTGGTCGTTGAGCATGTTCAACCAGGTAATACCCCGTTTACGGCCGAAGTACTTCGGGTTCGGTCTCGCATGGATCGTGCGGACCGGAACCACGAACCGCATGCCATCGACCGAGGCGAGCAGCCCACCACCCCACAGCTGCGCCAACTCGATCTCGGCTTGGGCCTTGACCAACTCCACGTTGGCCGCGGTCAACGTCTCCAAACGAACATAATTCTGATCGACGTGGTGCAGGCGGTCACGAGTCAGCGCGTCCACACCGGGGCTGGTCACCGGCTTGAAACCCACATTCATCGCATGCGCGCACAGCACCGCGGCGACCGACAACCCCAGATCGGCGACGCGGGCACCATTTCCCGAGGCGTGGGTGAACGACTCGGCGAACCCGGGCACCCACGACATGACTTCCAGGACCAGCTCGGGCAGGTCGACCTCGGGCACCATGGCCTGGACCCGCCGGCGCAGATCCACCAGCGACGGCGGATCCGGCTCCGCCTTCAACGAGGCGACATGCAGACGGCCATCCTCATCGACCGTCGCCGGACCGTCGCTATCGAGCCGCGCGACGACCTCACGGTAGGCGGTGTCCACCGCGGCAGCATGCTCGCCGAGCAACGAACCCGGATCATCGGGCAGGTTCAACGCGTTCATCCCGGCCTCACGGGAACGTTCCCACGCGGGCCCGGCCAGCAACTGGGCTCGCGGGTCACGCCATCGCGTCGAGTGCGGGGCAAAGATGTTGCGGTGCTTGAGATGTCGATGGAACTGCTCGAGCAGGCACAGCGTGTAGGCGGCCCGGTCGACAGTTTCCGGTGGGCGGCCCTCGCGATAGACCAGCCGCTTCCACCCGCCACCGATGAGATCGTGGTCGACCTGACGAGCATCGAGCCAGCTCGCGGACAGTTTCGACTTCGCCGACATCAACTCGGCGAGGGTCTTCATCGCCGCCAGCACCGCCGCACCGTCCGCGGTGGCCCCGAACACCACGGTGCGCATCATCGGTGGCAGGAACACCCGGACCGTGGCCAGGCGCCCCGCCAACTCTTCCAGGCGCTGCTCGTTCAACTCGACGTCATCCACCGGAACCAGCTCGTCGATCACCGCGACAGCGGCACGGAGCTCGCTCTTGGTCGCGGTGTTCTCGATCAGATCCCACATCATCTCCAAGCTCAGGTCCGGTTCGACCTCGGTCATCTCCAACAGCACCTTCACCGCCGCGGCGAGCTTGCCCGCATGACGCGACACCCGCGGATACCGGCGCAACTTCTCCTCACGCGATTCCCGCTCGGCCTTCGACATCAGATCCGTGACCATCAACAGGTCGAACAACTCCAGCACGTCATCGGTCGCTCGGCCCGACAGCACTTTCACCGTGGCCACCATCACCGCCACCCGATGCTGGCGGGGCTCGAGGCGCCGCAACGCAGGAGCCTTGCTCGACAATCCATAGGTGGCCAGACCAATCACCCGGCGCTGCGGAACCATCGACACATCCAGGGACTGCCCTCCCACCGCGATAAGCTCGGCGAGGCGGTCCAATGCCGCCAGCATCCCTTTGGAACTGGTCCGGAACACGCCCCGGCGAAGCCGTTCCAGCTCGCTGACACGGCGCTTGCCCTCGGGCGCGGTCAGCAACGCCAGCAGCGCTGAAGCCGAACCGGCGGTCAGTTGATCGGTCAGCTGACCCCACAACCGCTGATCAGCGGCCTGGCGACCCTCGGTGACCAAACGTTCCAACGTGCGCAGACCCGGCAGCAACGCCTGGCGTTTACGTAGCCAGTCGACCGCGCCGGCGAACATCGCTTTCGGTCCGTCGCCGGTCACCCACGCCTGGTCGGAGACCCACGCCGCCAACTCCGACTCGACCTCGCTGTACGAGGTCAACCCGTACTCGCGCTGGATCTCCCAGGCATGTTCGAGTTTGGTCTTGTCCCGCTCGGTGTACTGCTTCACACACGAGGAATCCTCGATACCCAACTGCTCGGCGAGATATTCGACCAGCTCCGGGGGCACGTCGAGCGGATCGGCCAGGAACATCCCGAGCTGCCGGACCGTCACGACCTGAAGCGCGAACCCTAACCGGTTGTAGTCCCGCCGCCGACCCGCGACCAGCTTCCGGTCTTCGTCATCGAGGTAGAAGAACCGTTCCAGCTCAACACGGGACAACGCCCCGAACCGGCCGTAGCCGCCCTCATCGGTCACGCCGACATGAAATCACCTACAGCCCAGCACCGCTCGATGTTTCCGTGCTTAGCGCCGGATTGGGCGGATCTGCTCCCCGACCCCCGATTTAGCCGAAACCCGACAGGTCCGCGAGACACGGTTCGGAACCCGTACCGCATTAACAAACCAATCAGTTTCATCATATTATTTATCTTGTGATATGATAAACCCGCTAAAGAAACATTTAAGGAAGAGGATAAAATGGAATATTCAAATATCGATGATCTCAAGTCAGAAGTAGACCAACTTGGGCTCGTAGTGGCCTCACTACAAGACTTGAGGGAAATGCTCGACTACCGGAAGCTTGGACCGCGCGTCCTAACTGAAGTAGGTACAACTTTGGCGGGAGTTGGTCTCGGGTACTACCCCAAGCAGACCATCGACAGCAACCCGCAGCCGCGACAATGGGAAGAAGTGCGCATATACGCAAAGAGTTCGGCTGTAGGGAAGGTGATCGACGCAGTTCTCGAACCGGGAGCATCGAACGATACTTTCCTTCTCGAAGTTGCCGATGCAGACGACGCGAAGGCTGCTGAGATCCTCGATCAGATCCGCACACTCATCGACGGTTAGATAAAAGAGCTTAGGCGCCGTGATCGCGACAGTTCCTTGCCGCCGGATGGGGACTTCCGCTATCGAACCGGAGGACGGATTTCATGCTTCGAAATACCCACAGAGCTGCGGACATCGGGTCCGGCCGCGAAGTTCGGTTGCGTTCTCCACTCCCACATAAGAAGTGCGGCGACACAGCACTGCTACCCAGGAAATGATCAAAACCCCGGTGACATGCACATAGTGCAGAGGCCGATCCGGGGTCTTCGATAATAATCCTACAGCACTTCCACATCAAAGCTCTACAGAACCGCCGGAGTGAGATGCCCAACCGTTCCACAGCCCTGATCCAGAGCCTGAATACACTGCTCACTCCCGAACGCCTCGCACCGTACAAGGCCGCGGCCGGAGACGACATCGAAGGTGCACTGGATCTCTACGAATGGAACAGTCGCATCAGCGCTGCAGTGTTCGAAGACCTCGGTTACCTCGAAGTCGCGCTACGCAACGCCTGCCACAACCAGCTCATAATCTGGAATCAGCGCGAAAACAACGACGTGCCTTGGTATTTCAGAACAATATTCGGCCAGGAATCCCAGAAGGACATCGAAAAGGCTCGCCGGCGCTCTACTCGAACTGCCGATGTTGCGGGTGTATTGGTACGACTCTGCCCGCAACGGGATCCCGGACGCGCAGCAGGAACGCATCGGCGAACTCCCGAAAGTGAAGCTCCGACTCGGACGGTTCGGCGTCAACGGCGAGCAGAAGGGCGTCGATCTTCGGATCGGCCTCGACCTGGTGGCCCATGCCCGCAACAGGGCATCCGATGTGTTCTTCCTCGTCTCCGGCGACGACGACCTCGCCGAAGCAGTCGAAGAGGCCCAGGTGCACGGAGTGCAGGTCCTGCTGCTCGCGGTACCGACCGCCGACGGTAAAGCGCACGGCGTGAGCCGGCATCTGGTCCGCGGCCGATGACCTCGACAACATCGACGGCGCGGCGCTCGATGCCGCAGTGGTCAAAGTCGATCGCCACCCCGGGCCGGCGCCGAGACCCCCGCACCGGCCGTCGATGTCGACGACGACCGCAGCGGCGGCGCACCCGCCCACTCGCACTCCCCTCGACCTCGCGAGGCCTCAGCACACCCCGACAACGCCGCGACCGACATCGGTTCTGGCGTACAGTGTTTCAACGGGATCGCCCGCCCACAACCCGCACGGGTACGGTGACGACAACGACGAGCACGGCCCACTGATCGACGACGTCGTCTCCCGCGTTCTCACAGCGTTTCAGGAAAGCGCGACCGGTGAGGACCAACTCGAACTTCAGGCGGCGCGGCCCTCGATTCCACCGGACATCGACCGCGCACTTCTGCGGGACGCCTGCGACGTCACCCAGAAGTACGACCTGGACGAGAAGATCCGATACCGGTTGCGGGCACGGTTCTGGACGAAGTACGACCACTCCTGCGCCACGCCGCGAAGCTGACACACACCGACCCCGACGAACACCAGAGCACCGGCGCGAAAAAATGCAGTGCTGCAACAGATTCCGAACACACTGGACTGTCGGTGGGTACTGTCACGATGTTCCCATGGACCCCCGTGATGAACCGTTGACCGTTCCCGACGACTGCGTTCGGTGGTGCAGCGCCCGCGATCAAGGTCTTGCGGTGCTCGACGACATGGCCCTCGTCGACCTCGACTGGTGGAACACCCGCCTCGATCGCCACCGGATCCCGGTGCGGATCGCCGGCCACGACCGCGACGGACACCAGATAGACACCGGGACAGCGTATCTGAGCCGCAGTGATCTTCAGTGCGAGAGCGGCACCCTCGAAGTCGACGGTTGGCGGGATCTGAGCGCCCTCTACCTGTGCGCGGCGTGGCTCTACGCGCACCCGCACCGGGGCCGGGCACGGCGCTTCGTCGACGTCCGCACCCCGAGCACCCCGGATCAACCGTTCCGGGTCATCACCGAAGCGTTCGCCGCGTGCGAGCGATCCCCGGCGCTGACCGACGCCGGCCCGTTCCGGCAATGGTCCGGATGGCCGAAAACCCCCGGCGTCGGGCCGTCACTGTTCTCGTTGTACTGCTGGGCCACCCACCCCGACAGCATCTGGCGACCGCAACTTCTCGATCAACAATCCGTGTCGACCCTGCTCCAGCACGGCTGGCTGGAAAACCCCTCGGTCCCCCAGTTCACCGTCGCCCGCTACACCCGCTACACCGACCTGCTCCACCACTGGGCCCGACAAGCCGACACCACCGCCGAACTCGTCGAAATGTGGCTCACCCACCACTGGCGCACACAGATCACCGACGCCGACCGGGTGCGCCGCGCTCACCGCAACAACACCTGAACCCACACCCGTCGAGGCACCGGAAAAGACGGGCCCACCTCCCCGAACAGTCTCAGCCGGCGAACGGGGGGCGGCGCGATCTCATCGGGACTGTAAGAACAACGGTGTAACTCTGAAAGGAGATACGCCACTATGACTGATGTGATTGATCGTGAGACAGAGACGAACTCGGCTCAGCCGGGTATCAGCGATGCGCGGCTCAAAGAGCTGGTCGAGCAGGCGCGAGCCGAAGGGCTGCAGTTGACCGGAGATGGTGGATTGCTGTCGAAGCTGACCAAGCTAGTCGTGGAGTCCGCGCTCGAAGGCGAGATGGACGACCACCTCGGATACGGCAAGAGCGACCCGGCAGGCAGGGGCAGCGGCAACTCCCGCAACGGTAGACGCACCAAGAACGTGTTGACCGAGGCCGGCCCGGTCGAACTCGAGGTGCCCCGTGACCGGGATTCCTCCTTCGAACCGAAGATCGTGGCCAAGCGGCAGCGTCGGCTCTCAGGCGTGGAGGACATGGTGATCTCGTTGTCATCCAAGGGTTTGACGACCGGTGAGATCGCTGCACACCTGGCCGAGGTGTACGGAGCCGATGTGTCCAAGCAGACGATCTCGACGATCACCGAGCGGGTGATGGAAGGCATGGCCGAGTGGCAGAACCGGCCGTTGGACCCTGTGTACCCGGTGCTGTTCATCGACTGCATCCACGTCAAGATTCGCGAGGGCAACGTCGCCAACCGGCCGATCTACGTCGCGATGGGGGTGACTGTCGACGGCACCCGCGACATCCTCGGATTGTGGGCCGGTGAGCACGGCGACGGGGAAGGGGCGAAGTACTGGCTTCGGGTGTTGTCCGAGCTGAAAAACCGTGGTGTGCAGGATGTTCTGATCGTCGTGTGCGACGGTCTCAAGCATCTACCCGACTCGATCGAGCAAGTGTGGCCACAGACCATCGTGCAGACTTGTGTGGTCCATCTTCTCCGTAACACCTACGCCTATGCCTCCCGCAAGGACTGGTCCGAGATCGCCAAGGACCTCAAACCCGTCTACACGGCGCCGTCGGAGCAGGCCGCGCTCGACCGATTCGCAGAGTTCAGTGACAAATGGGAGAAACGCTATCCCGCGATCATCAGGCTCTGGACCAATGCCTGGGCTGAGTTCGTGCCGTTCCTACAATTCGACAACGCCATCCGGCAGGTCATCTACACGACCAACGCCATCGAAAGTGTCAACGCCCGAATCCGCAGGGCTATCAAGGCCCGTGGACACTTTCCGACCGAGGCCGCGGCCTTGAAATGCGTGTATCTGGCCATCATGAGCCTCGACCCGAAAGGCACCGCCCGCCAACGCTGGTCCAACCGATGGAAGGCAGCACTGAATGCCTTCGAGATAACGTTCGACGGACGGCTGTCTGCCGGACGAAAGTAGTTAGAAATCAATCAATTACACCGTTTTCTGGACAGACCCATCTCATCCGATACAGTCCCAAGGTTCAGCGGCTGGGGAGCCGGCATCGGCCGACGGCCCGTCGGTATGGGGAAGGGGAGAGTCGGCTGTTCAGGGCATTGTGCGCAACCGCAGCGATAAGTCGAGGGAAATTCGCATTCTGTGCCCGCATGGTGGAACCGTTCGGACACGGCGTGCCCGGCGTGCCCCCGAGGCCGTCCCCGCCGGCATCGCCCTCGTCGTGGGCCTGCACTTCTTCCCGCTCGCCCGGCTGTACGACCAGTGGCAGTACCGGTGGACGGC
>NZ_JBEOXI010000298.1:0-8785 GCF_040296465.1 Streptomyces sp. NPDC002130 | reverse complement strand
CGCCGCACGAACGGAACCGGGCCGACCTGCTCGTCCCCCAAGCCGACCACCCCGCGCCGACCAGCCCCTTCGCCGCGCAGAGGCAGCCGGAGCGCGCCGTACTCGGCTCAGGCCGCCCGCCCGCATCGACCAGCCCTTTCGCCGCACGAACGGAACCGGGCCGACCTGCTCGTCCCCCAAGCCGACCACCCCGCGCCGACCAGCCCCTTCGCCGCGCAGAGGCAGCCGGAGCGCCGTACTCGGCTCAGGCCGCCCGCCCGCATCGACCAGCCCTTTCGCCGCGCGAACGGAACCGGGCCGACCTGCTCGTCCCCCGCGCCGGCCGCCGCCTTCCGTCCGGGATCCGGAACGCCCCCGCCGCGTCCGGACCGGGGCCCCGGCCGGCCCTGCACAAGCCGCCCCCCGGCGCCGGAAGGGTGAAGATTGGGGCAAGAGGTGGTAGACCACTCTCAGCGACAGAGAGGTCGGCCGTGGGCGCAGACGAGGTGTACGGCGTTGCCCGGCAGCGGTTCGATGTGGCCGACGCGGCGCCCCTGTTGCTCGATCCACAGGGCGTGGTGACGGGCTGGACCGACGATGCCCGGCGGCTGCTGGCGTACCCGGCTGCCGAGGCGGTCGGCAGGAAGCTGGCCGACCTGCTGGTCGCCGAGGACGCACAGCGCGTACCGGACCTGGTCGAGCGGTGCCGCAGGAACGGCGGCTGGACGGGGCTGCTGACGGCCCGCCGCAGGGACGGGCAGCCGCTGAGGGTCGCGGCCCGGATCACCTCGGCCGAGGAGGCACAGGGCGGCACGCGCTGGCTGATGCTCCTGTCGGAGCTGTCCGACGCCCCCGGCTGGGACATGAGCCGCACGGTCCTGGAGCAGATGGCGGCGGGTGCCGCGATCGGGATCGCGATCGTGGACACGGACCTGCGCTTCGTGTGGTCGAACGCCGCCCTGGAGCAGTTCGGCGGCGGCCCGGCGGCGCGCCGGCTCGGGCTGCGCTTCGCGGACGTGCAGCCGGGCATGGACGCCCAGGCGGTCGAGGCGCAGATGCGGCACGTGCTGGAGACCGGCGAGCCGGTGGTCGGCTACGAGCACGTGGGCCACGTGCGCTCGGCGCCGCTGCGCGAGACGGCGCACATGCTGTCGTTCACCCGCCTCGAGGACGACCGGGGCCATCCGATCGGCGTGTACTACACGGTCGTGGACATGACCGAGCGGCATCGTGCGCGACAGCGGCTGGCGCTGCTGGACCGGGCGGGCGAGAGCATCGGCCGCAGCCTGGACCTCACGCGCACCGCGCAGGAACTGGCGGACGTGGCCGTGCCGGGGCTGGCCGACTTCGTCACCGTGGACCTGCTGGAGTCGGTGCTGCGGGGCGGTGAGCCGGTGCCCGGCCCGCTCGCGGACTCGGAGGAACCGGTGGAGCTGCGCCGCGCCGGCTACCGGTCCGCGCAGGACGATCTCGTGGAGGCGGTCATCGAGATCGGCGAGGGGGTGGCCTTCCGGGCCGGAACGCCGCCCTTCCGCTGTCTGGCCACGGGACGGTCCTGGCGCGCCGAGCGGCTCGATCCGCTGACCCGGGACTGGACCACGAGGACCCCGAGCGGCCGCCGTGCCACGTTCCGGGAGCTGGGCCTGCACAGCGTGATGACCGTGCCGATCCGCTCGCGCGGCATCACCCTGGGCATCACGACCTTCTACCGGCGCGAGAACCGGGAGCACTTCGACGAGGAGGACCTGCGGCTGGCCGAGGATCTCGTCGCCCGCGCGGCCGTCTGCGTGGACAACGCGCGCCGCTACACCCGCGAGCGGGACGCCGCGCTCGTCCTGCAGCGCAGTCTGCTCCCCCACCGCCTGCCCGAGCAGGACGCCGTCGAGGTGGCCGCGTGTTACCGGCCGGCCGACGAGCTGACCGGTCTCGGCGGCGACTGGTACGACCTCATCCCCCTGTCCGGGGCGCGCGTGGCGCTGGTCGTGGGCGAGGTGCCGGGGCACGGCATCGACGCCGCCGCGGCCATGGGGCAGTTGCGGACCGCCGTGCGGACGCTGGCGGCTCTGGATCTGCCGCCCGCGGAGGTGCTGGCGCACCTCGACGACCTGGTGGCGCGTTCGGCGCGGGAGGAGGGCGCGGAGCCCGGGACGATGGGCTCCGCGGGCACGCAGGGCGTGGGGTCCGGTTGCCTGTACGTCGTCTACGACCCGGTCGACGGGAGGTGTGCGCTGGCAGCGGCGGGGCAACCTGCCCCGGCCGTGGTGCGGCCCGACGGCTCGGTCGTGTTCGTCGAACTGCCGCAGGGACCGCCGCTCGGCGTGGGCGGCCCGCCCTTCGAGGCGGTCGAGCTGTCCCTGGCAGAGGGCAGCACGCTGGCGCTGCACACCGACGGGCTGCTGGCCCGGGGCGAGACCTGGGCCGTCGACGCGGGCCGGGAGCGGCTGCGCCGGGCGCTGGAGCGGTCGGGCCCGCTCGAGTCGTACTGCAGGGCCGTGGTCGACGCGCTGGTCCCGGCCCGCCCGTACGACGACGTGGCCCTGCTGATGGCCCGGACGAAACGTCTCGGCAGCGGGCAGGTCGCGGCCTGGGACCTGCCCTCGGACCCGGCCGTGGTAGCCGACGCCCGCCGCACGGCCACCCGGCAGCTGGCGCGCTGGGGCCTGGACGAGCTGGCCTTCACCACGGAGCTGGTGGTGAGCGAGCTCGTCACCAACGCCATCCGGTACGCCACCGGGTCCATCCGGCTCCGGCTGATCAGGGAGCGTGCCCTGGTCTGCGAGGTTCTCGACGGCGGGGCCACCGCGCCTCATCTGCGCCATCCCCGGACGACGGACGAGGGTGGGCGCGGGCTTTTGCTGGTCTCCCAGCTCACCCAGCGGTGGGGGACGCGGTTCGTCCCCGAGGGGAAGATCATCTGGGCCGAGCAGTCTCTGGCGGATCGCCCCGAGTGAAGTCGGTTGAGGTTCGCCCATACCGTGCGAAACTGGTGTGACCCCGGCAGCGGTGAGGCGGCAGCCATGGCGGAGACGGCGATCGACTACGGCGCGGTGTTCAAGGCTCTGCCCGGCATGGTGGCGCTCCTGACACCGGAGCTTGTGTACGCGGACGTCAACGACGAGTTCGTCCGGGTCTCCGGTCGCTCGCGCGAGCAGCTGGTCGGCAAGTACCTGTTCGACGTCTTCCCGGACAACCCGAACGACCCGGCCGCGACGGGCATGCGCAATCTGGAGGCCTCGCTGTACCGCGTCCTGGCCACCGGGGAGCGCGACGCCATGGCCCTGCAGCGCTACGACGTCGAGGACCCCACCCGGCCCGGCGAGTGGCAGAAGCGCTACTGGAGCCCGGTGAACGCGCCGCTGCTCGGCTCGGACGGCAAGGTCGTGCTGATTGTGCACCGCGTGGAGGAGGTCACGGAGCTGATCCGGGCCCGGGGCGGCTCTCCGGGGAACCGGGGCAGCCGGTCCCGGGTGCTGGAGGCCGAGCTGTACACCCGCGCCCGCGAACTGCAGGAGCTGAACGAACGGCTGCGCCAGGCGCACTCCCGGGAGCGGGAGGTGGCGCTGGCGTTGCAGGAGGCGATGCTGCCCGCGCCCCGGCAGGTCGGCCACCACCGGGCCGCCGTCCGGTACCGGCCCGCCGTGGGTGCGCTCAACGTGTGCGGCGACTGGTACGACCTGGTCGACCTGGTGGGCGGCGACCGGATCGGCGTGGCCGTGGGCGACGTGGTCGGGCACGGTCTGGAGGCGGCCGGCGTGATGGGCCAGCTGCGCAGTGCGCTCAGCGCGGCCTCCCGGGTCGCCGACGGGCCGGCCCAGGCCCTGGACGTGCTGGGGCGCTACGCCCACGTCATCGACGGGGCCGAGTCGGCGACCGCCGTCACGACCTTCATCGACTGCGACCGCCACCTCATCACGTACAGCAGCGCCGGTCATCCCCCGCCCGTGCTCGTCCACGCCGACGGCCGCACGGAGTTCCTCGACCAGGCCACGGACACGCCGCTCGACGCCCGCCCGGACCCGATCCCGAGGCCCCAGGCCGAGACCACGTACACGCCGGGCGCCACGCTCGTGCTCTACACCGACGGCCTGATCGAACGGCGTCGCGAGGACATCGACAAGGGCCTGGAACGGCTCGCCGACGCCCTGCGCGACCATCGGCAGACGGACCCCGAGACGCTCGCCGACACCGTTCTGCTGGAGTTGCTGCCGCCGGGCGGCGCCACCGACGACACCGCGCTGGTCATCGTGCGCCTGTGACCTACATCCGGGTCTTGCCGTGGTCGAGCAGCCGGACGCGGTCGACGTTCTGCCGGTCCTCGGCGTCCGCGCTGGGCTCACCGGCGAACCAGGCGTCGAGGATCTCCGCCAGCAGCGGCTGCGACGTCAGCCGCAGGCTGAGCGCGAGCACGTTGGCGTCGTTCCAGCGGCGGGCCCCGTCGGCCGTGTAGGCGTCCGTGCACAGGGCGGCCCGTACGCCGGGCACCTTGTTCGCGGCGATCGAGGCGCCCGTGCCGGTCCAGCAGCACACCACCGCCTGGTCGGCCCTGCCGTCGGCGACCTCGCGGGCCGCCGCCTCGGAGCACACCGCCCACTGCGGGTCGTCCCCCGGGCGCAGCGCGCCGTGCGCGCGCACCTCATGGCCTCGCTCGCGCAGGGCGGCCACGAGGGAGCGGGCGACGGGTTCGTCCATGTCCGAGGAAACAGCGATCCGCATGCCTGGCAGGTTACTCGCCGGAGCCGCCGGCCCACAGCGGCCGCCACCGTGGGCGGGGCGACCGCCGACCCACAGCGGCCGCCCGGCCCGCAAGAGCCATCGGCAGGTCACGCACCCCCGCTATCGCGCCACCCCGCACGTTCGGCTTGCCCGTCACCCGGGTGGCGCAGCACGCTGATCCCGCGACCCTCCCCAGCCGCAGGAGCACCACCGGACACCCGCACCTGACTGACCATCAGTCAATTGGCGAAGGATCTGTGCCCTCCGCCCGCACGAGGTGCCCGGTGACCCCGCCTGCACCTACACTGGCACCCCACGACATGCCGGTTGACCTGCTGGAACGCGGCGGCTGAGGCCACCGCGAGAGTCGAGGAGCGCCCGCTTTGTTCTACTACCTGCTGAAATACGTGCTACTGGGTCCGCTGCTGCGACTGGTCTTCCGGCCTCGAATAGAGGGCCTGGAGCACGTTCCCGCGGAGGGCGCCGCCATCATCGCCGGCAACCACCTGTCGTTCTCGGACCACTTCCTGATGCCCGCCATCCTCAAACGGCGCATCACCTTCCTCGCGAAGGCCGAGTACTTCACGGGCCCGGGCCTCAAGGGCAGGCTGACGGCCTTCTTCTTCCGCAGCGCGGGGCAGATCCCGGTCGACCGCTCCGGCAAGGACGCGGGCCAGGCCGCGATCCGCGAGGGCCTCGGCGTACTGAGCAAGGACGAGCTGCTCGGCATCTACCCGGAGGGCACCCGCTCGCACGACGGCCGGCTCTACAAGGGCAAGGTCGGGGTGGCGGTGATGGCGCTCAAGGCCGGCGTCCCGGTGATCCCCTGCGCGATGATCGGCACCTTCGAGGCGCAGCCGCCCGGCAAGGTCATCCCGAACATCCACCCCGTGGTGATCCGCTTCGGCGAGCCCCTCGACTTCTCCCGCTACGAGGGCATGGAGAACGAGAAGGCGATCCTGCGTGCCATCACCGACGAGATCATGTACGCGATCCTCGCGCTGTCCGAGCAGGAGTACGTCGACCGGTACGCGGCCGTGGTGAAGGCCGAGGAGGCCGCCGCCGCCAAGGAGCGGAAGTTCCGGCGCATGCCCCTCAGTTGAGCTCTGCTGTCGGCAGAAGCCGGTTCCCCGGCGGACCTGCGGCGATCTACGGTCGCGGTATGAGACGTGCTGTGGTGATCGGGGCCGGCGGACAGATCGGAAGGCCGGCGGTGCGGGCGCTGGCGCGGGACGGCTGGGAGGTGACGGCCGCGTCGCGCGGTGGCGGCCGGGACGAGAACTGGCCCGCCGAGGTGCGGACGCTGCGACTGGATCGCGAGGACGACGCGGCGCTGGCCGCGCTGATCGGCGACGGCTGTGACCTGGTGGTCGACGTGGTCGCCTACGGGGCCCGGCACGCACGGCAGTTGACGGGCCTGGCCGGCCGGATCGGCGCGGCCGTGGTGGTGTCGAGCGTGTCGGTGTACGAGGACGGCGAGGGCCGCGGCTTCGACACCATGGGCGAGCCGGACGGCCTCCCGCGGTATCCGGTGCCGATCACGGAGGACCAGGTGACGGTCCCGCCGGGGGACGCCTCGTACAGCACCGGCAAGGTGGCCCTGGAGCGTGAACTCCTCTCGGCGGCGGACCGGTTGCCCACCACCGTGCTTCGCCCGGGCGCGATCCACGGACCGTGCAGCCCGCTCCCCCGCGAGCTGTACTTCGTGAAGCGGAACCTCGACCGCAGGCCCAGGAGGGTGCTCGCCTTCCGGGGTGGGAGCCGCTTCCACACCTCTGCCGCCCGCAACATCGCCGAACTGATCCGGCTGGCGGCGGCCCGGCCGGGCTCGCGGGTGCTCAACGCCTGCGATCCGCGGCCGCCGACCGTGGCGGAGATCGGGGCCGCCGTCGACGCGGTCATGGGCGTGGAGACGGAGACCGTCCTGCTGGACGGGCCTGCGCAGGCGTCCGTGGGCAGCTCGCCCTGGTCGGTGGAACTGCCCGTGCTGTGCGACATGTCCGCCGCGGAACGGGAGCTGGGCTACCGGCCGGTCGTGACCTACCCGGACAGCCTGCCGGAGACGGTCGAGTGGCTCACCCGCAAGCTGTCCGAGCAGGACTGGCGGGAGGCGTTCCCCACCCTCGCCCGCGCCTACCCGGACCTCTTCGACTACGCGGCGGAGGATGCCTGGTTCGCGGCCCGGCAGACATGAGGAAGGGGCGGCCGGTGTCCCGGCCGCCCCTCACCACCGTCGGACGACGGCTACGGCTACGGCTTCGGCGTGGCGTGCGGCGCGCACGTCACGTCGGCGGCGTCCAGCTTGCCGGTGAGCAGGTAGCTGTCCACCCGGGGGTTGATGCACGGGTTCACCAGGCTGGTGACGCCGTGGGAGCCCGCGTCCTTCTCCGTGATCAGGCGGGAGCCCTTGAACCGCTTGTGCAGCTCCACGGCGCCCTCGTACGGAGTGGCCGCGTCCCGCTCGGACTGGACGATGAGCACGCCGGGCAGGCCCTTGCCGGTCTTGACGTTCAACGGCGTCTGCTGCTTGGCCGGCCAGGTGGCGCACGGCAGGTTCATCCAGGCGTTGGCCCAGGTCATGAAGGGGTGGTCCTTGTGGAGCCGCGTGTTGTCGCGGTCCCACGTGCGCCAGCTGGTGGGCCACTTGGCGTCGGCGCACTCCACGGCCGTGTACACGGCGTTGCCGTTCTCCGAGGCGGCGTTGCCCGCCGTGTCGGACAGGTCGGGAGCGGCCGCGTCGACGAGCGCCTGGGTGTCGCCGGCGACGTACTTGCTGAAGACCGAGGCGGTCGGCGCCCAGGCGGAGTCGTAGTACGGGGCGCTCTGGAAGAAGGAGATGAGCTCGGCCGGGCCGACGACCCCGCCGATCGGGTTCTTCTTCGCGGTGGCGCGCAGTTCGAGCCACTTCGTCTGGACCGCGGCGCGGGTGGTGCCGAGGTGGTAGGTCGCGTCGTTCGCGGCGACCCAGTCCTGCCAGTCCTTCCAGCGGCCCTCGAACGCGACGTCCTGGTCCAGGTTGGCCTGGTACCAGATCTTGTCCCGCGAGGGGTTGACCACGCTGTCGACGACCATGCGGCGGACGTGGCCCGGGAAGAGGGTGCCGTAGACGGCGCCCAGGTAGGTGCCGTAGGAGACGCCGAGGAAGTTGAGCTTCTTCTCGCCGAGGGCGGCGCGGATGACGTCGAGGTCGCGCGCGGTGTTCGGCGTGGTCATGTGCGGCAGCATCCAGCCGCTGCGCTCCTGGCAGCCCTCGGCGTACTCGCGGGCCAGCTTGCGCTGGGCGAGCTTGTCGGCCTCGGAGTCGGGCACCGGGTCGGCCTTGGGCGCCTTGACGAACTCCTGGGGGTCGACGCAGGAGATGGGCGTGGACTTGCCGACGCCGCGCGGGTCGAAGCCCACGAAGTCATAGGCCTTGGCCGCGTTGGCCCAGACGGCGTTCTTGTTGGCGACCCGGGCCGGGAAGCGCAGTCCGGAGCCGCCGGGGCCGCCGGGGTTGTAGATGAGCGCGCCCTGCCGCTCGGCCTTGGTGCCGGTGTTGCCGATGCGGTCGACGGCGAGCTTGATCTGCTTGCCGTAGGGCTTGGCGTAGTCGAGCGGCACGGTGACGTACCCGCACTGGATCGGCTTGGCCAGGTTCCAGTCGGCGGGGCAGTCCTGCCAATCGATGCCGGCCTTCGCGGCCCGGGCGGCGGCGATGGCGGTGCCCTTCGCCTCCCGGTCCTGGCCGTGGCCGCCCGCGTTCGCGTTCGCGGTCGGCGCCGCGACGGCGCCGGCTATCAGCGTGGCCGTGACGAGCGCGCCGGCCGAACCGAGCGCCGCCACCCGCCTCTTCGGTCTCGAACCCCTCAAGGGGGACCTCCCCGTACCTCGTTGCGATCAGTACGGGGATCCTCCCGGTTGTGGGGTCCCTGACAACAGGGTCGGGCGCCCTTCTTTGCCAATCCGATAAACGGAGAGGATGTACTTCTCTACGGACGCCCGGTCTGCGAGGGCGGACGCCGGGTTCTGTGGGACGGACGCCCCGGCCTGTGGGACGGACGCCCCGGTCCGCGGACGGACGTCTAGGTCTGCTGTAGTGACGCGAGGGCCTCGT
>NZ_JBEOXI010000297.1:0-9005 GCF_040296465.1 Streptomyces sp. NPDC002130 | reverse complement strand
CCCGGCGATCTGCTGCCCGACCAGCTCGGAAGGCCGCCCGGAGAACAGGCTCGTCTCGCGGGTCAACGCCCGTCACCCTCGGACGAGACGACCCGGGTGGGCTCATGCCCCACGACCCGCGTCGGCGCCGCCACGCCCGGACGATCCGCCTCCCCCTCCCCTTCGCCCTCGCCCTCGTCCTTCCGGTCCTCGGGGGACACGACGCGGGTGGGCTCGGGGGCATCCGGAGTCACCACCCGGGTGGGCTCGGGAACATCGGGAGGCACGACCGGTGTCGGCTCGGGAGCATCCGAAGCCACCACTCGGGTGGGCTCAGCAGCGTCGGGGGCCACCACTCGGGTGGGTTCCGGAGCCCTGGCAGTTTCCGCCCGGGCCACCCCGGGGGCATCCCGTCCCACTACTCGCGTGGGCTCCGGGGCTTCAGGAGGGACAACCTCCTTCGGCTCGGGCCTTTCCGCAGGCGGCACCACCCGGGTCGGCTGAGGCCCTTCCTGAGGCGCCACCCGGGTCGGCTCAGCAGCGTCCGCAGCCACCACCCGCGTGGGCTCCGGAGCCTCGGGGGGCCCGACCCCCGTCGTCGGTTCGGGGGCCTCGGGCGGGGCCACTCCGGAGGGCGGGGGCGCCTCGGGCGGGGCCACTTCCGACGGTGTCCGTGTCTCGGGTGGGACCACCCGCGTGGGCCCGGCGGGTGCGCTTCGCGCCGGTGGCGGCGACTCGGCCGGGCCGGCGGCCTTCCGCGCGCGGGACGGTTCGGCTGGGCCCTCGGGCGGTACCACCCGAGTCGGGGGACGCACGGGCGCTTCGGCCGGGCGGGACGCCGGTCCCGCTTCGGGTGTCTCGTCCGTCGCGTACGTGGTCATCCGGGTGCCGTCGGCGTACACCCAGTGCCCATGGGCGGAGTCGTAGAGCCACACGGACTCACCGTCGACGACGACGCCGATCCGGATGCCGTGCGTGCGGCTGCGGAACGACTCGCGGTCGAGGCCGGCCGCCAGGTCCTCCACCGCGGAGCGGTAGCGCGCCAGGGCTTCCTGCGCCCGGCCCAGCAGCGGCCGCGGATCGGCGGCACGGGTGAGCGGCCCGTCCGCGGCGGGCGGATCCTGCGGTACGGCGACCAGACGGCGGCCGTCGACCCAGGCCGACCAGCCGTTGAAGCACAGCACGTGCCCCCAGTCGCCCTGCCGCTCCAGCAGCTGCACCGGCAGCAGGGGGTCGAGATCCACGGTGGGCCGGGCCGGGTCGGGGGCCTCCCAGGCGGGCATCCCGTGCTGCGGGACGACGTGCGTGGGCCGGAAACCGGGCGTCGTCATCGGCACTCCCTACTTCCGCATGACGGCCGGTTCGTGCCGGCGCAGCAGCCGGGACACGAGGAACCCGAAGAGCACCGACAGCACGACCAGCATCCCCACGTCCAGCAGCCACGTGCCCACCTCGTGCTCGAACAGCGGGTCCTTCGTCAGGTCGTCGGGAACGATCCGGGCGAGCCCCACGGTCCCGGCCATGGCGGCCAGCGCCCAGCGCGCCGGCACCAGCCAGCCCAGCTGCTCGAGCCCCGGGGTGTCGGCCAGCTTCAGCAGGGCCCCGCAGAAGACCACCTGGACGATGGCGATGAGCACCAGCAGCGGCATCGTCACCTCTTCCTTGCGCACCAGGGCCGAGACGAGCAGACCGAGCATCATCGCCGTGAAAGCGAGCAGGGCGACGGCGACCGTGATCTCCACCAGGGGCGGCATCAGCACGCCTTCGCCGCCGGGGGCGTTGAGGTCGACGCCCAGCAGGGCGACCAGGGTCAGCACCACCGCCTGGAGCACGGTGATGACGCCCAGGACGATGACCTTGGACATCAGGTACGCCGACCTGGACAGGCCCACCGCCCGTTCGCGCTGGTAGATCACGCGTTCCTTGACGAGTTCGCGCACGGCGTTGGCGGCCCCGGTGAGCACCGCGCCGACGCACAGGATGAGCAGCGCGTTCATCGCCGTGTCGAGGGTCAGCTTGCCGCCCGCGAGCGCGCGGGCCATCGCGCCCATGACGAAGGGCAGGGCGATCATGATGATCAGAAAGGTGCGGTCGGCGCTCAGCGCGGCCGCGTACCGGCGTACCAGGGTCCCGAGTTGGGCGCCTCGGCTGCGCGGCCGGGGCGGGGCGGTGATGACGACGGGCTGCGACCGGGGCTGCTGGGGCTGGGCGGACGCGTCGGCCACGTACCGTCCGTGGAAGGGCGAGGCGAGGTACTGCCCCGCCCAGTCCCGGTCCGTGTCCCGTTCGAAGGCCTCGAAGGCCTCCGGCCACTCCTCGAAGCCGAAGAAGGCCAGGGCGTCCTCGGGCGGCCCGTAGTAGGCGATCTTCCCGCCGGGCGCGAGGACCAGAAGCCGGTCGCACACGTCCAGGCTGAGCACACTGTGGGTGACGACGATGACGGTCCGGCCGTCGTCGGCCAGCCCACGCAGCATGTGCATCACCGAGCGGTCCATGCCGGGGTCGAGCCCGGAGGTCGGCTCGTCGAGGAACAGCAGCGACGGCTTCGTCAGCAGTTCCAGGGCCACGCTGACGCGCTTGCGCTGGCCGCCGGACAGGCTGTGCACGGCCTGGTCGGCACGCTGTTCCAGGCCCAGTTCGCGGATGACCTCGTCGACCCGGGCGCGCCGCTCGGCCTTGGCGGTGTCCTGCGGGAAGCGCAGTTCGGCTGCGTAGGAGAGCGCTTTGCGGACGGTCAGCTGCGCGTGCAGGATGTCGTCCTGCGGCACCAGGCCGATGCGCTGGCGCAGCTCGGCGTAGTCGCGGTAGAGGTCGCGGCCGTCGTACAGGACGGTGCCGTGGCCCGCGGGCCGCTGGCCGGTGAGGGCGTTGAGGAGCGTGGACTTGCCGGCGCCGCTCGGGCCGACGACGGCGAGCAGGCACTTCTCCCCCACCGGGAACGACACGTGGTCCAGCAGTGTCTTGCGGCCGCGGTCGACGCTGACGGCGAGGTCCTGCACGTCGAGGGAGACCTCGCCGGTGTCGACGTACTCCTGGAGTTGGTCGCCGACGAGGCAGAAGGCCGAGTGGCCGATGCCGACGATGTCGCCCGGGCCGACCGGGGCGCTGGTGACGCGGCTGCCGTTGAGGTACGTGCCGTTGTGGCTGCCCAGGTCGGTGATCTCGTAGGTTCCGTCGGCCAGGGCGCGCAGTTCGGCGTGCCGGCGGGAGACCACGAGGTCGTCGATGACCAGGTCGTTGTCGGTGGCGCGGCCGATGCGGACGGTGCGGGAGGGCAACGGCCGTACGGTCGTGGGCTGCCGGTAGGTGCCGGTGTGGGCCGGCATGGAGACGGCGGAGGGGCGTTGCGGCCTGGGTGCGGCGGGGGCGGGGCGTCCCGTCAGGGTCATGCGGGGTCCGTCGGCCGGGTTGCCGAAGCGGATGACGCTGCCGGGTCCGACGTCCCGTTCATGGATGCGGCGGCCGTCGGCGTAGGTGCCGTTGGTGCTGTCCTCGTCCTCGATGGTCCAGTGACCGTCCTCGGGCTTCAGCACCGCGTGGTGCCAGGAGACCCGGTCGTCGTCGATGACGATGTCGCACAGCGGGTCGCGCCCTACGTGGTAGTCGCGGCCCGGGATCATCACGGTGGTGCCCGTCTCCGTCTCCAGGACGAGCTCTGGTGCTACCGAGGGTTGCGCCATGGTCAAGATTCTACCGATTTGCCCTGGTGTGCGCCTGGGCGAAGAGGGGCGCAGGTCAGCCGACGGTGATGCCGACGAAGGGAGCGGTGCGCTGCATCCGCAGGGCGTCCACGGACTCGGCGAGCAGTTCGTACTCGGTGGTGTCGTCACTGGTGGCGATGCGCACCAGCCGTCCGGCCGCCAACTCCTCGGCGACCCGCTCCTGCTGGGCGGGGTCGGCGCACCAGGCGCGCAGCAGCATGGGCACGTCGGGCACGGTGGGGGCGACCGGCACGAGCGAGCCCGGTGGTAAGTGCTCGGCGTCCGGCCTGGGGTCGAGGCGCTGGGCGATCCAGGAGGCGCGGTCGCGCAGCCACCACAGGGCGAGGGCGAGGGTGGGCGCCCGGTAGGTGCCGAGGGGGACTCCGATCCGGCGGCCGTCGCAGACTCCGTACGCCGTGACGTGGCACAGAAACTCGTCGTGCACGTGACCCTCCCCCGTTGCCTGCCCGTCTGCCGGCCCGGCCTCGCCCCTTCTGCGGTTCGCGTGCTGTGCGTGAGGGCGCCGTCGCTCGATGTGAAAAGCGCTCTCGCAGGTCAGTATGTTCACTACTGAATCACTGTCACCACGACTTTCCGGCCACACTCCTGGCATATTCACGCCCCGCGTTGGCCGAAATGCGGCGAACGGTGGCGACGGCCCATGACTCCGGAGGTAATCGACGCTCCCGGCGGGTGCGGGCAAGGTGGTGTCACCGGGTCGACCGAGCGCGGAACCCGGTCCCTGACCAGCAATGACGACCTTTCCGGAGGCTGATCGCCCATGTCCGCAACCGCCGACCGCCACGAGGACGCCGTCGCCCGCTACTTCGAGGCCTGGAACGCCGACGACCCGGCGGCCCGCGCCAAGGCGGTCGCCGCCGCCTGGACCGAGGACGGTACGTACACCGATCCGCTGGCCGACGTCAGCGGCCACGAGGGGATCGCCGCGGTGATCGCGGCGGCCCGGGAGCAGTTTCCGGGTTTCGAGTTCCGGCTCACCGGTGGCGTCGACGGGCATCACGACATCGCCCGCTTCTCATGGGAGCTGGTGAGCGCGGCCGACGGCTCGGCGCCGGTCGCCGGGTCGGATGTGATCGCCCTGGACGGACAGGGCCGGATCAGGGCCGTGCTCGGCTTCCTGGACCGGGTGCCCGCCGGGGCGTGAGGCCGGCGCATGCGATGAGTTCTCCGGTGTCCGGCGGTCTGTCCGGATGAGGGAGCAGCAGCCGAGCACCGGAGGACGTCATGGCAAGCACGGGAGAACTGGACGCGGAGTTCACCGCGGTCCTGCGCAAAAGCCCCGCCGAGGGCGGCTGGACCTATCTGGTCTGGCCCCGGTCCGTCGAGTTCTTCGGCACCCGCGGCCTGGTCAAGGTCCGCGGGACGATCGACGGGCACCCGTTCCGCAGCTCCTTCATGGCCCTGGGGGACGGCACGCACAAGCTGCCCGTGAAGGCCGGCATCCGCAAGGCCATCGGCAAGGAGGAGGGCGACACGGTGACCGTGCGCCTGGAGGAACGGATCGGTTCCTAGCCATGCGTGCCCGGGGGCGTCCGCCCCCGGGCGGGCCGACCTGCTACTGCTTGACGATGGCGTCGATCCGGGCCAGTTCGTCCGCGTCGAAGTCCAGGTTGGCGATCGCGCCGACGCTGTCCTCGATCTGCCGCGCGCTGCTCGCGCCGACCAGCGCGGAGGTGACCCGGCCGCCGCGCAGCACCCAGGCCAGGGCCATCTGGGCCAGGGTCTGGCCGCGGCCCTTCGCGATGTCGTTCAGGTCGCGCAGCCTGCCCACCAGGTCCTCGGTGAGGGCGTCCGAGTTCAGGAAGGGGCTGTCGCTCGCGGCCCGTGAACCCTCGGGGATGCCGTCCAGGTAGCGGGCGGACAGCACGCCCTGCTCCAGCGGGGAGAAGACGATGGAGCCGACCTCGAGCTCGTCGAGGGCGTCGAGCAGCCCCTCGTCCTCGGGGCGGCGGTCCAGCATCGAGTAGCGCGGCTGGTGGATGAGGAGCGGGGTGCCCAGCTCGCCCAGGATGCGGGCGGCCTCGCGCGTCTGCTCGGCGGAGTAGTTGGAGACACCGACGTACAGCGCCTTGCCCTGCTGCACCGCCGAGTGCAGGGCGCCCATCGTCTCCTCGAGCGGGGTGTCGGGGTCGGGGCGGTGCGAGTAGAAGACGTCGACGTAGTCCAGGCCCATCCGCTTCAGGCTCTGGTCCAGCGAGGACAGCACGTACTTGCGGGAACCCCACTCGCCGTACGGGCCCGGCCACATCAGGTAGCCGGCCTTGGTGGAGATCACCAGCTCGTCGCGGTACGGCGCGAAGTCGGTCTTCAGGAACTCGCCCAGCGCGGACTCGGCGGCGCCGGGCGGCGGGCCGTAGTTGTTGGCGAGGTCGAAGTGGGTGACGCCGAGGTCGAAGGCGCGGCGCAGGATGGCGCGCTGCGTCTCGACGGACCGGTCCGGGCCGAAGTTGTGCCACAGGCCGAGCGACAGCGCGGGGAGCTTCAGACCGCTGCGTCCGGTGCGCCTGTAGGGCATGTCCGCGTAGCGGTCGGGGTGTGCGGTGTACAACGCGACTCCAGGGGGGTTGGCACGGTCGGGAGGGAACCGGTGTCCACTCTGGCGTGACCTGCGCCCATGCGTCCAACAGAAGAATCCGATGGAATTCAGCGGCTACGCTTCTCAGTCATGGAACTGCGCCACCTGCAGCACTTCGTCGCGGTCGCCGAGGACCAGCACTTCACCCGCGCGGCGGAGCGCCTCCTGGTGTCCCAGTCGGGCCTGTCGGCGTCCATCCGGGCCCTGGAGCGGGAGCTGCAGACGCCGCTGTTCGTCCGCACCACCCGCCGGGTGACGCTCACCCCGGCCGGACGGGCGCTGCTCGGCGAGGCGGAGCGGATCCTCGCGCAGGTCCGCTCGGCCCACGAGGCGGTGGCCGCGGTGCAGGGCGTGCTGCGCGGGATGCTCGCGCTCGGCTCCGAGCAGTGCATCGCGGGAGTGCACGTGGCAGGGCTGCTGGCCGCCTTCCGCCGGCGCCATCCGGACGTGGAGATCTGTCTGCGGCAGGCGGGCTCGGGGGCCCTCGCGGAGGACGTCGCGGCCGGGCGCCTGGATCTGGCGTTCGCGGTGCGCACCGCCCAGGAGGACACCGACCAGCTGCGGACCGTGCCGCTGACGAGCGAGCCGATGACCGTGCTGTGCCATCCGAGCCACCGCCTCGCGGCGGCCGGGGCCGCCGTGACGCCGGAGGATCTCGGCGGTGAGGTCTTCGTCGACTTCCACCCGGACTGGGGGCCGCGGCGCACCACCGACGCCGCGTTCGCCGCGGCGGGCGTACGGCGGAGCGTCGCCCTGGAGGTCAACGACGTGCACAGCCTCCTCGACCTGGTGGACGAGGACCTCGGCATCGCCGTCGTGCCGCGCCACTTCCGGCACAAGCGCGCCTCGCTGACCGCCCTGCCCGTGAAGGGTGCCGAGGACGCCGTGTACGAAACGGTGGCCCTGCTGCCGCCCGAGCAGGCGACCAGTCCGGCGGCCCGGGCACTGATGGCCCTGCTGGAAACAGGGGGTCCGACAGACTCGTGACCGTCCCCGAAGGCGACTGCGGTCGGAGTGGGCGAGATGACGGATCACACCCGACGGAACGTGCTGCGCGGCACTGCGGCGATCACGGCGGCGGGAGCGCTCGTCGGCACCGGCACGGCGGCGCGGCCGGCCGTGGCGGCGCCCGCGGCACCGCGCCGCTTCCCCTTCCTGAGGGCACGTTCGAGCCGGTCACCGAGGAGCTGACGGCCTTCGACGGGCCCGACGGGGCGGGTCGTGCGGACCATGAGGATCCCGGTGGCGGACGCGCCGATGATCCACGACTTCGCGCTGACCGAGCACCACGTGGTGATCCTCGACATGCCGGTCACCTTCGACATGGCGGGCGCCGAGCGCAGCGACATCGTGCCGTACGTCTGGAACGACCGGCACCCGGCACGGGTCGGCGTGCTGCCCCGCAAGGGGGATGCGGTCCGCTGGTTCGAGGTCGCCCGGTCTACTACTCGCACACCGTCAACGCGTACGAGAGTGGCATGTGGTGCGCGTGCCGAATCAGGAACGCTGGGGGGTGCTGCCGCCTGAGGGGGTTCTGGGGATACAGGACTTCGTTGCGCCGGACGGCACGGTCGACCGGGACCTGCTGGACTCCGTTCGCTCCCATGAGTTCCGGAACCTGGAGCGGGAGACGAAGCGGAGCTACGCAACGGACATCCGCCCGCTGCTGACCTTTCTGTCCTCCCGGAGGGTGCCGTGGCGGAGGGCGTGGCGGCAGGACCTGACGGACTACCGGCACTGGAGGTGCCGGGCGGCGGAGGATCCGGGCCGGATCGGCGGGACGAAGTGGGACCGGGAGGCGTCGCGTTCACCATGCTGTCTCGGTGGGCGAAGGTGTACCCGCTGCCGGTGGACGTCTCGCGGCGCGAGGACCTGGCTGCGGACTCGGTGAGCTCGCGGGTGCTGTGGCTGACGCCGCGGACCTGGGGCTTGTGGTCGGACATCGGGCTGCGCGGCCACACGCGCCGGGTCGGCGTCGGCATCCTTCGTTTCTCCGGTGGAACGCGTGGCGATCGGCATCGCGGGGAAATCCGCGATGCCGATCTCGACGGGTGTGTGGTTCTCGTGGTGGATCGGCGCCGCGTGGTCAGCCCGCCGTCTGGTGGATCGGTTCCGGGGTGGCCGTCCGGCTGCGCCGGGCAGCGAGGCCGAGTGCGGCGGTGGCCACGGCCCCGGCGAGGGCGAGTACGCCCAGACCGTTCGCCAGGGTGCCGGCGGCGGAGGCGAGCGCGAGGACCATGAGCGGGCAAATGAACTGGCCGAGGAAGAAGAAGCCCGTCCACAGGCCGGTGCCGCGGCCGCGGTCGGCGTAGTGGAGCTTGGACATGGCGAGGGTGAGCAGGCTCGGCAGCATGATGCCGCTGCCGAGGCAGTTGATCACCGCGCCGGCGGTCAGTACGACGGGGTTGGGGGCGAGCCAGATCACCGCGAAGCCGAGGGCGGACAGGCCGAAGGCGGTGGGCAGCCAGGCTTGCGCGCTACGGCCGGCCTTGGCGAAGACGACGGCGCCGATCACGACCGCTGCACTGGAGCCGGCTGTGGCCAGTCCGATCACGCCGGGGTCGCTCACGCCCATGTCGTTCAGGAGGAATGCCATCTCCACCTGGACGGTGTAGAAGAGGATGGCGCCGAAGAGGGTCAGCGCGCAGGTGCCGGCCAGCGGACGCCAGGGAAAGGGCCGCTGGGCCATCGGTTCCGCGGCGGTGGTGGCGGGCTCGTCCGTTCGGTCG
>NZ_JBEOXI010000296.1:0-9077 GCF_040296465.1 Streptomyces sp. NPDC002130 | reverse complement strand
GCGGGCGCGAGACCTCGGGCGGGCGCGAGACCTCAAGGGGGCATGAGGCCGCGAGCGGGCGCACAGTCCCGGATGGGCAAGAGGCCCCGAGCGGGCAAGAGGCCCCGGACAGGCAAGAGGCCCCGAGCGGGCAAGAGGCCCCGGAGGAGCTCACCGTCCGGGACCCCGTCAGCGCGCCCGACGCCGAAGGGCGGCCGCGGCGGGTCACCCGGCGCTTCCCGATGTTCACCAGGGACACCGCGCGGCCCGAGGGCGGCGGCCGGGCCGCGCCCAGGGATGCTCCCGCGCCGGCGCGGCAGTGGCCCGTGCTCGCCGTGCTGGGCTTGGCCGGGGTCGGACTCCTGGTGACCGCCTTCGGCCAGTTCCGGCTCGGGACGCTGCTGATCGGCGTCGCCCTGCTGGGCGGTGGCGCGCTGCGCTGGCTGCTGCCGGACGTCGGCATGCTCGCCGTCCGCTCCCGCTTCACGGACATCGTCACCCACGGCCTGCTGGGCCTGGTGATCGTCATGCTGGCGCTGATGGCACAGCCGAATCCGTGGCTGCAGATCCCGTTCCTGAAGGACACCCTGCACTTCACGGTCACCAACGAATGACGAGGACGGCGGTCCGTCCTCTCCCCCGAGGAAGGACGGGCCGCCGCCACGCCCCACCTTCCTGCACCGCGAACAGCCTGTTCAACGGCTGTCAGTGCGCTGTGGCACGGAAGTGACAATTCCGGTACGTCTCGCTTCCGATACCACACAAAGTGGTGCGACGGCGGGGTTGGCGTGGACAATCGGGACGGTCCAGGGTGTATCGCGCGCGGTCACCATGCTCCTGTGCGCCCCTCGTCAGGGAACTGAGATCCTGACTGGGCGCATCCCTGTGGGTATCCAGAACGGGGACTCGGCCGAGGCCGCCACGCGCGGGGCGAACAGCGCGAGAAATATCAGCACGTTTCGGGGGGAAGAGGGGGAGCAATGCCTCGTTGGAAGGCCTTGCCGGATGAGCTCGATCCACAGATCAGGGAGTTCACCAGCCAGCTGCGCAGGCTCGTGGACCGCGGTGGTCTGAGCATCGCGTCGGTCGCGGACCGCACGGGCTACAGCAAGACGTCGTGGGAGCGTTACCTGAACGGCCGGCTGCTCGCCCCGAAGGGCGCGATCGTGGCCCTGGCCGAGGTCACCGGCACCAACCCGGTGCACCTGACCACGATGTGGGAGCTCGCCGAGCGTGCCTGGAGCCGCTCGGAGATGCGGCACGACATGACGATGGAGGCCATACGGATCTCCCAGGCGCGCGCCGCGCTCGGGGAGTTCGGCGGGCAGGACTTCAGCGACCCCTCGGCCGGTGGCAAGGCGGCCTCGGCGGGTGACGGGAGAGCGGCCTCCGCGGGCGGCGGCAAGCCCGCCCGCAGGAGCGGCGGCACCACGGTCACGCCGGGCATCGCGGGACCGGCCGGCGTGGCCCCGAGCGTGCCGCCCCAGCCGACGGCTCCGGAGGTCCAGGACTCCACCGGCTCGGATCTGCGGGAGAGCGGCCGGACCGCCGAGCCCGAGGTCAACTCGTGGGGCCTGGCCGGGTACCAGGGCCCGTCGCCGACGGGCGGGCGCTCCGCCGGTTCCGGCGCGGGCAGGGGATCCCGGCCCGGCTCGGGTCCCGGAACCTCCGCCGGGTCGCCCGGCGGCCCCGGCCGGACCTCCGGTGTCGGGGCGGATCCGTACGGCGAACCGCAGGACGCCGTCCCGTCCCGGGCGGGCGGGGCCGGTGGCGCAGGGGGGACTCGCCGCACGGCCTCCGCCTCCGCCGCCGCGGGCAAGAAGCGGACGGTGACCTTCGTCGCGGGTGTCGTGGGCGTGCTCGTGGTGATCGCCGGCGCGTTCTACCTCACCGGCGGCGGTGGCGACGACGAGGCCAAGGGCGGCGCCCCGTCGCCCACGCCGACCGTCAGCAGCGACCCGAAGCTGCCACCCGGCGTGAAGTGCAGCGGCGCCGGCTGCACCGGCAAGGACGCGGAGGCCATGGGGTGCAGCGGTGACCTGGTGACCACCGCGCAGACCGCGACCGTCGGCACGACCGTCGTCGAGGTCCGCTACAGCGAGACCTGCAAGGCGGCCTGGGGACGTATCACGCAGGCCGCCCAGGGCGACGAGATCCAGATCAGCTCGGGCAAGGCGAAGCAGACCGGCAGCATCACCGCGGCCGGGGACAGCATTGCCTACACCCCGATGGTGGCCGTGAAGAGTGCCGCCGACGCCAAGGCATGCGCGACGCTGACGGCCGGGCAGCGGGGCTGCACCGACTAGCCGCGAAGCGGTGCCACCGGCCCGGGTGAGGAATTTCCGTAGGGGAGGAATGCCCGCCCGGATCGGGGGCACGTGAACCGTACCCCCACGGGAGTCCGGCACGGTCGGTATCCCCCAGGCGGCCGCCTTCGTCCTCCTCTCCCGGACGGGCGGCCGCCTCTTGCGTGGGGGTGGGCACATGCGTACGGGCCGGACGGTGTTGTGGGCCGGGCCACACCGACGCGGACGTCCGGGATCCCGGATGCGCGATAGCCTGACCGCTGGATGGATCTCTTGACGCCAAGAGATCGATCAAACGTCCGGGGCAGGGACCCCGCCCCACCGCCAGCTGTCATACGGAGAACGCCATGACCCGCACTCCCGTGAACGTCACCGTCACCGGCGCGGCCGGCCAGATCGGTTACGCCCTGCTCTTCCGCATCGCCTCCGGTCAGCTGCTCGGCGCGGACGTGCCGGTGAAGCTGCGCCTCCTCGAGATCACGCCGGCGCTGAAGGCGGCCGAGGGCACGGCCATGGAGCTGGACGACTGTGCGTTCCCGCTCCTGCAGGGCATCGAGATCACCGACGACCCGAACGTCGCCTTCGACGGCGCCAACGTCGGTCTGCTCGTCGGCGCCCGCCCGCGCACCAAGGGCATGGAGCGCGGCGACCTGCTGGAGGCCAACGGCGGCATCTTCAAGCCGCAGGGCAAGGCCATCAACGACCACGCCGCGGACGACATCAAGGTCCTGGTCGTCGGCAACCCGGCCAACACCAACGCCCTGATCGCCCAGGCCGCCGCGCCGGACGTACCGGCCGAGCGGTTCACCGCGATGACCCGCCTGGACCACAACCGCGCGCTGACCCAGCTCGCCAAGAAGACGGGCTCGACGGTCGCCGACATCAAGCGCCTGACCATCTGGGGCAACCACTCCGCCACCCAGTACCCCGACATCTTCCACGCCACGGTCGCCGGCAAGAACGCCGCCGAGGTCGTGAACGACGAGAAGTGGCTGGCCGAGGACTTCATCCCGACCGTCGCCAAGCGCGGTGCGGCGATCATCGAGGCCCGTGGCGCGTCCTCCGCCGCGTCGGCCGCCAACGCCGCCATCGACCACGTCCACACCTGGGTCAACGGCACCGCCGAGGGCGACTGGACCTCCATGGGCATCCCGTCGGACGGCTCCTACGGCGTCCCGGAGGGCCTGATCTCCTCCTTCCCCGTCACCACCAAGGACGGCAAGTACGAGATCGTCCAGGGCCTGGACATCAACGAGTTCTCCCGCGCCCGGATCGACGCCTCCGTCAAGGAGCTCGAGGAGGAGCGCGAGGCGGTCCGCGGCCTCGGCCTCATCTGACCGGAGCCTCTCCGCGTTCTGTACGCAGGCCCCGTACCGGTTGCTTCCGGTACGGGGCCTGCGGGCTTTCCACCCCCGGACGGCTCCCGGCCTCGCACGGTGTGACACCGACGTACCTGATTCGTAGACGGTTTGCGGTGATGTGACCGCATCTCCCGTGACACAGCGCACTTTCAGCCATGGCTGCGCATGCATTGGTGGGAGTAGGGCAGGCGAACTCGGTCTCTTAGTGACACGAATGTGACACAGGGGCGCTGATCAGGAACGGAAGGCGAAGAGCGACCATGGCGGCAAGTACCGAACTTCAGGCACGCGAAACCATCCATGCGGGAGGAGAGTGGCGGGCGGCCACCTCCGGGGCCACCCGCGAGATCCTCGACCCCGCGGACGCCCTGCCCTTCGCCGTGGTCGCGGAGGGCGACGAGAAGGACACCGATCTGGCGATCGCCGCCGCCCGGCGCGCCTTCGACGAGGGCCCCTGGCCGCACACGCCCGTCACCGAGCGGGCCGCGCTGCTGAGGCGCGTCGCCGACCTGCTCGTGCGGGACCGCGAGGAGCTGGGCCGGCTGGAGGCGCGCGACGCGGGCAAGACCGTCGAGGAGGGCCGCGTCGACATCGACTGCGTCGCCGACGCCTTCCGCTACTTCGCCGACCTGGTCGCCGGTGAGGCGCCCGGCCGGGTCGTGGACGCGGGCTCGCCCGACATCCACAGCGTCGTCGTGCACGAGCCGATAGGCGTCTGCGCGATGATCACGCCCTGGAACTACCCGCTGCTCCAGGCCAGCTGGAAGATCGCCCCCGCCCTCGCCGCCGGGAACACCTTCGTCGTCAAGCCGAGCGAGATCACCCCGATGACGACGATCGCGCTCATCGACCTGCTCGTCGAGGCCGGGCTCCCCGAGGGCGTCGCCAACATCGTCACCGGTCCCGGACACTCCGTCGGCGCGCGCCTGTCCGAGCACCCCGACGTCGACCTGGTCTCCTTCACCGGTGGCCTGGTCAGCGGCACCAAGGTCGCCCAGGCCGCCGCCCCGACCGTCAAGAAGGTCGCCCTCGAACTCGGCGGCAAGAACCCCAACGTCGTCTTCGCCGACGCCTGCGCCACCGAGGAGGGCTTCGACACCGCCGTCGACCAGGCCCTCAACGCCGCCTTCATCCACAGCGGCCAGGTCTGCTCGGCCGGCGCCCGCCTGATCATCGAGGAGTCCGTCCGGGACCGCTTCGTCACCGAACTCGCCCGGCGCGCCGAGAAGATCCGCCTCGGCCGCGGCACCGAGGACGGCGTCGAGTGCGGCCCGCTCGTCTCCGAACAGCAGCGCGCCAAGGTCGAGATGTACGTCGAGTCCGCCCTGAAGGAGGGCGCGGTGCTGCGCTCCGGCGGCAAGCGCCCCGAGCCGTCCCCGCAGCGTCCCGAGAACGGCTACTTCTACGAGCCGACCGTCCTCGACCACTGCCACCGCGAGATGCGCGTCATCCGGGAGGAGGTCTTCGGGCCGGTCCTCACCGTCGAGACCTTCCGCACCGAGGACGAGGCCGTCGCCCTCGCCAACGACACCGAGTACGGACTCGCGGGCGGTGTGTGGACGGCCGACGCGGGCCGCGCCCGCCGCGTGGCCGGCCGGCTGCGCCACGGCACCATCTGGATCAACGACTTCCACCCCTACCTGCCGCAGGCGGAGTGGGGTGGCTTCGGCAAGAGCGGAGTGGGCCGCGAGCTGGGCCCGGCCGGACTCGCCGAGTACCGAGAGACCAAGCACGTCTACCAGAACCTCGCTCCCAAGCCGGTGCGCTGGTTCGCGGGCTGACCCCCGTCCCCCGCCGGGCCGCCGACACCCCATCCCGGGCTGACCCCCACACCCCGGGCTGAGGTCCCCGTCCCCCGAGCCCGTTCACTTCATCCCCACTGGAGCAAGTACGCCATGTCCCACACCAGTCATGAGTACGACTATGTCGTGATAGGCGGCGGAACCGCAGGTTCCGTGATCGCCTCCCGCCTGACCGAGAACCCGGACGTCACCGTCGCCGTCATCGAGGGCGGCCCCAGTGACGTCGGCCGTGACGACGTACTGACCCTGCGCCGCTGGATGGGCCTGCTCGGCGGCGAGCTCGACTACGACTACCCGACCACCGAACAGCCACGCGGAAACTCGCATATCCGGCACAGCCGGGCGCGTGTCCTGGGCGGCTGCTCCTCGCACAACACCCTGATCGCCTTCAAGCCGCTGCCCGCCGACTGGGACGAGTGGGAGGACGCCGGCGCCAAGGGCTGGGGCGCGGTGCAGATGGAGGCGTACTTCGCCCGGCTGCTCAACAACATCGTCCCGGTCGACGAGAAGGACCGGAACGCCATCGCCCGCGACTTCGTCGACGCGGCCCAGGAGGCCCTGGGCGTGCCGCGCGTCGACGGCTTCAACAAGAAGCCCTTCACCGAGGGCGTCGGCTTCTTCGACCTCGCCTACCACCCCGAGAACAACAAGCGGTCCTCGGCGTCGGTGGCGTACCTCCACCCGGTGATGGACGAGCGGCCCAACCTGACGATCCTGCTGGAGACCTGGGCGTACAAGCTCCAGCTCGACGGCAACCGCGCCGAGGGCGTGCACGTGCGCACCAAGGACGGCGAGGAGATCCTCGTCAAGGCGCGCAACGAGGTCCTGCTGTGCGCCGGCGCCGTGGACTCGCCCCGGCTGCTGATGCACTCCGGCATCGGCCCCAGGGCCGACCTGGAGAAGCTCGGCATCCCCGTCACGCACGACCTGCCGGGCGTCGGCGAGAACCTGCTCGACCACCCCGAGTCGGTCATCGTGTGGGAGACCAACGGCCCCCTCCCGGAGAACTCCGCGATGGACTCCGACGCGGGCCTGTTCGTGCGGCGCGACCCCGAACTGGCGCACCCCGACCTGATGTTCCACTTCTACCAGATCCCCTTCACGGACAACCCGGAGCGACTGGGCTACCAGCGGCCGGAGTTCGGCGTCTCCATGACCCCGAACATCCCCAAGCCGAAGAGCCGCGGCCGGCTCTACCTGACCAGCGCCGACCCCGAGGTCAAGCCCGCGCTGGACTTCCGCTACTTCACCGACGAGGACGACTACGACGGCAGGACCCTCGTCGACGGCATCAGGATCGCCCGCGAGATCGCCAAGACCGAGCCCCTGGCCGGCTGGCTCAAGCGCGAGGTGGCCCCCGGCCCGGACGTCACCGGTGACGAGGAGCTCAGCGAGTACGCCCGCAAGGTCGCGCACACCGTCTACCACCCCGCCGGCACCTGCAAGATGGGTGACGCCGGCGACCGGCTGGCCGTCGTCGACCCCGAGCTGCGCGTCCGCGGCCTGGAGGGCATCCGCATCGCCGACGCCTCCGTGTTCCCCACGATGACCACCGTCAACCCGATGATCGGAGTCCTCATGGTCGGTGAGAAGGCCGCCGAGCTGATCGGTGGTGGTTCCAAGTGACCGCGACCCTCGAGCCCCCCACGGAGCAGACCATGGACACCGCCCCCGTCTTCTCGGTGGAGGGCCTGTGGAAGGTGTTCGGCCCCAAGGCCGACCGCGTTCCCGGCGACCCCGAGCTCACCGCCCTCGACCCCGCCGAGCTGCGCTCCCGCACCGGCTGCACGGCCGCCGTCCGGGACGTCAGCTTCGACGTGCGCAAGGGTGAGGTCTTCGTCGTCATGGGCCTGTCCGGCTCCGGCAAGTCCACGCTGGTGCGCTGTCTGACCCGGCTGATCGAGCCCACGGCCGGCACCATCGCCATCGACGGCGAGGACGTCCGCGCCATGGACCGCTCCCGGCTGCGCGAACTGCGCCGCCACCGCGCCGCGATGGTCTTCCAGCACTTCGGCCTGCTGCCGCACCGCACGGTCCTCGACAACGTCGCCTACGGCCTGGAGATCCAGGGCATGGGCAAGGCCGAGCGGCGCGAGCGGGCCGCCGAGGTCGTCGCCAAGGTCGGCCTCGAAGGCATGGAGCACCGCCGCCCCGGCCAGCTCTCCGGTGGCCAGCAGCAGCGCGTCGGCCTCGCCCGCGCGCTCGCCGCCGACCCCGAAGTCCTGCTCTTCGACGAGCCGTTCAGCGCGCTCGACCCGCTGATCCGGCGGGACATGCAGGAGGAGGTCGTCCGGCTGCACCACGAGGAGGGCCGCACGATGGTCTTCATCACGCACGACCTCCAGGAGGCCCTGAAGCTGGGCGACCGCATCGCCCTGATGCGCGACGGCCGGGTCGTCCAGCTCGGCACGCCCGAGGAGATCGTGGGCGCGCCGGCCGACGACTACGTCCGCGAGTTCGTCCGGGACGTCCCGCGCGAGCAGGTCCTCACGGTCCGTACGGCCATGCGCCGCCCCTCGGCGGGCCAGGACGGCAACGGACCGGCGGTGCGCCCCGACGCGACGGTGTCCGAGGCGATCGAGGCGGTCGCCCGCGCCGGCGCTCCGGCCCGGGTCGTCGACAAGGGCCGGTGCGTGGGCGTGGTCGACTCCGACACGCTCCTCGGCGTCGTCGCCGGGACGGAGCAGCCCGCTCCGCCCGGGACGCAGCAGCCCAAGGAGGCGGTGTGATGGCGACCATCACCGCGTCCCCGCCGCGCGTCGGCCTGCCCGCCCTGCTCAAGCACCGGGCCGTCCACAAGCTGCTCCTGCTCGCCCTCGCCGCCGCGATCCTCGTGCCGCTGGCCAACGCCCGCTGGGCGAGCGGCACCTGGCCGGGCGCGCTGACCGTCGACTTCTCCGAGCCGCTCGCCAAGGCCAGCGACTGGATCATCGACAACCGCGACAGCCACCCGCTGTTCCTCTACTTCTTCGGCCACGTCAGCAACGTCGTCGTCATCGCCGTACGGGCCGTCTACCTGACCTTCCTGGCCGTCGGCTGGGCGGGCGTCACGGCCATCGGCGCGCTGGTCGCCTGGCGCGTGGCGGGCGTGAAGCTGGCGCTCGGCACGGCCGCAGCGTTTCTCGCCTGCGGGCTGCTCGGCATGTGGGTGCCGACGATGCAGACCCTCGCCCTGATGGTCGTCGCGGTCCTCGCGTCGGTCGTCGTCGGCATGCTGCTCGGGCTCGCCGCCGGGCTGTCGGACCGGATGGACCGCGTCCTGCGCCCGGTCCTGGACACCATGCAGGTGCTGCCCGCCTTCGCCTACCTGCTGCCCGTCGTGCTGATCTTCGGCATCGGCGTCCCGGCGGCCGTCCTGGCCACCGTCATCTACGCCGCCCCGCCCATGGCCCGCCTGACCTCGCTCGGTCTGCGCGGCGCCGACAAGGGCGTGCTGGAGGCCGTCGAGTCGCTCGGCTCCACCGCGCGCCAGCGCCTGCTGACCGCCCGCATCCCGCTGGCCCGCAAGGAACTCCTCCTCGGCCTCAACCAGACGATCATGATGGCGCTGTCCATGGCCGTCATCGCGGCCGTCATCGGCGCAGGCGGTCTCGGTGACCGCGTCTACCAGGCCCTGGCCTCGGTCGACG
>NZ_JBEOXI010000295.1:0-9142 GCF_040296465.1 Streptomyces sp. NPDC002130 | reverse complement strand
AGCCGGGGATGTGCCTCACCGTCGAGCCCGGGCTGTACTTCCAGGCCGATGACCTGACCGTACCGGAGGAGTACCGGGGCATCGG
This sequence comes from Streptomyces sp. NPDC002130, assembly GCF_040296465.1. Lineage (NCBI taxonomy): Bacteria > Bacillati > Actinomycetota > Actinomycetes > Kitasatosporales > Streptomycetaceae > Streptomyces > Streptomyces sp. NPDC002130. The sequence continues at coordinate 9,057 of NZ_JBEOXI010000295.1, read as the reverse complement.
GGTGCGGATCCTCTTCCGCACCGGCCGGCCGGCCCCGGTCGCCGCCCGTCCACGCGCCGTCCACAAGTGAGGTCCCCTTCATGCCTTTTCTGATTGCCGCCGTCGTCCTGGTCGGTGTGCTGTGCCTGTTCGACCTGCTCCTCACCTTCGCGGTGCTGCGCCGGCTGCGCGAGCACACCGCGGAACTCGAACGGCTGGCGGGCCGGCCCAGCTTCTCCTCGTACGACCCGGGCATGCTGGTGGGCCACCGGCTTCCGGAAGCCGCCCGGGCATCCGGCGCCACCCTCGTGGCCTTCTTCGACGCGCAGTGCGACACCTGCCACGACCACGCGCCGAAGTTCGCCGTCCGGGCCCGCCGGTACGGGGCGCTGGCGGTGGTGTCGGGCGACGGGGCGCGCGCCGACGAGCTGGTCGCCGCGGTGGGTCCGGACGCGGCGGTGATCCGGGGTGAGGGCGCCCACGCCGTGGCCGACGACATGGGCATCCAGGCCTTCCCCACCTTCGTCCTGGTCGACGGGGAGGGCTCCGTGGTGCAGGCGTCCACCGAGCTGGCCGAGCTGCCCGAGCCGGCCCCGGCGGCGTGAGCGTGGAGAACGGACCGCAGGCCGGGCCCACCGGGCGGGCGGTCACGGCGGGGCCGAGGCGGACCGTGCGGCACCTCGGGGTCGCCTGGTCGATGTGCTGGCGGGCGGGACCGTGGCACGCGCTGGCGTACTCGCTCGTCACCGTCGTCCTCGGCCTGCTGCCCACCGCCACGGCATGGCTGACGAAACTCGTCGTGGACGACCTGGCCGGCGGACGACCGGAACACGTGCTGGAGTTGGCGGCGGGCCTGGCCGCCGTGGGCCTCGCGGCCGGTGTGCTGCCGCACCTGAGCGGTTACCTGCAGAACGAACTGGGCCGCCGGCTGGACCGCTTGATGCAGGACCGCCTGTACGGCGCCGTCAACCGGCTGCAGGGGCTGTCCCGGTTCGAGAACCCCGGGTTCCGTAACGACCTCAACATGGCCATGCAGGCGTCCGGGGGCGGGCTCGGCCCCGTCACCACGGGCCTGTTCGACACTGCGCGCAACGTCATCACGCTCGTGAGCCTGCTCGGGACGCTGGCGCTGCTGAGCCCGTCGATGGCCGCACTCGTCACGGTGGCCGCCGTCCCCGCGCTCCTCGCGCGGCTCTCCCTGTCCCGGCGCAGGGTCGGCATGCTCGCGGGAGTCTCCCCCGCGGTCCGCCGCCAGGTCTTCTACTCGCTGCTTCTCACCGACGTCCGCAGCGCGATGGAGACCCGGCTGTTCGGCCTCGGCGACTTCCTCAAGGGGCGCATGCTCACGGAGCTCGCGATCCGGCAGGAGGGCGAACAGCGGCTCGACCGCCAGGAGGCGCGGACGCAGTCCCTCCTCGCGCTGCTGTCCACGGTGGTCGCGGGACTGGGACTCGTGTGGGCGGTGCGGGCCGCCACGACCGGGGCCCTGAGCGTGGGCGACGTGACGGCGTTCGTCGCCGCCGTGGCCGGTACCCAGGCCGCCCTGACCGGTCTGGTGGACAACGTCGCGATGGCGCACGAGGCGCTGCTCGTCTTCGGGTACCACGACAAGGTGATGTCGCTCCCCGACGACCTGCCGTCGGCGGACCCTTCGGGGCGACTGCCGGCCCTGCGCCGGGGCATCGAACTGCGCGGCGTCTGGTTCCGGTACGCCGAGGACCATCCGTGGATTCTCCGGGGCGTCGACCTGACCGTCCCGCACGGAACCGCGGTCGCCCTCGTCGGGCTGAACGGCGCGGGGAAAAGCACCCTGATCAAACTGCTCTGCCGTTTCTACGATCCGACCCAAGGGGCGATCTACTGGGACGGAGTGGACATCCGCGACGTGCCGCCGGCCGAACTGCGCCGTCGTATGGGCGTGTTGTTCCAGGACTACATGTGTTACGACCTGACGGCGGCGGAGAACATCGGCGTCGGGGAACTCCAGGCGCTCGACGACCGCCCGCGACTGCGCGAGGCCGCCCGGCTCGCCGATGCCGACGGCACCGTGGAGCGGCTGCCCCGTGGTTACGACACCATGCTCAGCCGCATATTCGCCGACCAGGCCGAGGACGACCCGCAGTCCGGGGTCGTGCTCTCCGGCGGCCAGTGGCAGCGGCTGGCGCTCGCCCGCACCCTGCTGCGCGACGACCGGGACCTGCTGATCCTGGACGAGCCCAGTGCCGGCCTGGACGCCCAGGCGGAGGCGGAGATCCACGCCCGGCTGCGCGAACACCGGGCGGGGCGCACCAGCCTGCTCGTCTCCCACCGGCTCGGCGCGGTCCGCGAGGCGGACGCGATCGTCGTGCTGGAGGGCGGCCGGATCGTGGAAAGGGGAACGCACGAGCAGCTCATGGCCGGGGAGGGCGAGTACGCGCGTCTGTTCGCCATCCAGGCCGAGGGCTATCGCGCCCCGGACGCACCCGAGGCCCCGGACGCCCCGGCTCGTCCGGACGTGGCGGACCGGCCCGGGGCACCGGCGGCGGAGCCGTCGCACGCGGTCATATCGCCGATCCGCTGAGCACCGGCTCCCTGTAGCGGACCTGGTCGCGGGCGGCGAGCTCTCGCGCGTACAGGCCCGCGAGATCAGGCATCCGGAACCCCTCGCGCGCCACCGGAGTGAGCAGCCCGACGGTCACCAGGCAGTCCAGGGCCCGCTCGGTGACCGGCAGGGCGGCGCCGATGGCCTCGGCGGCGCGCGTCGCGCTGAAGGATGCCCCGAGGGTGCACAGCCGGCGGAACGCCCGTGCGGCGGCGCGGTGTTCGGGGTCGTGGGCCGACAGCTCCCGGTAGCTCCTGGCGTACGACGAGCGCATCGCCAGGTCGGCGACCCGTAATTCGTCGAGGGTGCGCGCCGGGTCGCGCAGCCGGGCGGCGAGTCCGGCGAGGCTCCCCTGCGGGCGGCCGGCGCAGCGGGCCCCCGCGATGCTGAGCGCGAGGGGGTTTCCGTGGCAGAGCCGTGCGATCTCCCGCGCCGCCCGGGGCTCCGCGGTGACGCGCGCGTCCCCGGCCAGCAGGGACAGCAGGCGGACGGAGTCCGTTTCGTCCAGGGGGTCCACCGGCACATGCACCGCGTCCAGCGCGGGCAGGACGCTCCGGCTCGTGACCAGCACCGCGCACCCCGGGCCTGCGGGCAGCAGCGGAAGGACCTGGCCGCGGTGGAAGGCGTTGTCGACGACCACGAGGACGCGCCGGCCCGCGACCATGGACTGGTAGTAGGCCGAGACCTCGGAGAGGGCGGTCGGCACGTCCGCCCTGGGCATGCCGAGCGAACGGAGGAAGTGGCGCAGCACGGTGACCGGGGTCAGGGGGCCGGCGCCGGCCCGCGGGCTGTCGAGATCGACGTAGAGCTGGCCGTCGGGGTAGTCCGCGGCGGCCCGGTGGGCGACGTGCAGGGCCAGCGCCGACTTCCCGCGTCCGGCCGGCCCGTGCAGCACCACGACCGGCGCCCCGGCGGTCGTTCCGTCCCGGGTGCGCAGGGCGTCCCGCACCAGGGACGTCTCGTGCGCCCGTCCGGCGAACGGCCCGGGAGCCCGGGGGAGCTGGCGCGGCACCGTACCGGTGGCCGGGTGCGCGGGCCGCGCCGTCGTCAGGGCGGTGACCTCCGGGACGGACGTCGGATCCGGTTCCCGGCGCAGCACGGCCTGTTGGGTGCGGCACAGCTCCGGCCCCGGGTCCAGGCCGAGTTCGTTGCGCAGCGTTTCGCGGGCGTCGGTGAAGGCGGCGAGCGCGCCGGCCGTGTCGCCGCTGTGGTGCAGGGCGAGCATCAGGCGGCTGCGCAGCCGTTCGCGCAGGGGATGCCGGCGCACGGCCCGGCGCAGGGTGTCGACCACGGCCGCCCCGGTACCGCGCGCGAGTTCCACGTCCGCCTGTGCCTCGATCGCGCTCAGGTACCGCTCGGTGAGGTCCGCCGCGATGCCCTCCAGGGCGGGTCCTTTGACGACGTTCTCCAGTGGCGCCCCGTGCCAGAGTGCCAGGGCGCCGCCCAGTGCGCGGGTGGCCCCCGCCAGGTCGTGCCCGGCCGCCGCCTGCCGTGCCCGCTCGACGAGGGCCTCGAAGCGGGCGATGTCGGTCTCGCCGTCGTCCGTCCGGAGCGCGTAGCCGGAGCGGGACGTGATCAGCCGGGGGTGCGTGCCGTCCGCGGCGGGCGGCAGGAGCCGGCGCAACTGCATCACATACGTGCGCAGATTGGGCACCGCCGACCGGGGCGGGGTGCCGCCCCAGAGTTCTTCCACGAGGGCGGGCACGGAGACGACGCCGCCCCGGTGGGCGACCAGCATCGCGAGAATGGTGCGCTGTTTGTCAGCGGCTATACGGACGGTCTGGCCACCGTCCACGATTTCCAGCGGGCCGAGGGCCCGGAACTCGACGGTCATGCTTGTGGCTGTCCCCCGGTATGTGATTTTTACAAAGCACTGCCGCCCAGTCGGCGGACCGCCACGCCCATGATCCGGTCGGCCTCGAAAAATCCCCGATGACGGGAATCAATACTGTCCGGATTGTCGCCGAGCACCACCAGCCGCCCGTCCGGGACCTCGGTGAGGTCTCCGCCTCCCGGTATTCCTTCCGGAATACGGTCCCCGGGAAGCGCGGCGGCCCGCTTGATGTTCCATGCGCGGTCGCTCAGCGGTTCGTAGTCGCCCGTCCTTCGCGGGGGCTGCAGTACGACGATGTCCCCGGTCCGCACCTGGTCGACGGTGCGGCGTTCCACCACCACCCGGTCGCCGGGCGAAAGCGTCGGCGCCATGCTGGTGCCTTCCACGGTGACCACGGTGTATCGGCCGCGTATGCGGAGCGCGGCAAGGACGGCGCCGGCGAGGCCGACAAGGAACCCGACGGCAATCAACAGAACAGGCACAGACACCCCCCGCGGGTTCCGCTGTCGGTGTGATCGTGCCCGCCCGCCGTATTGCCTGTCAATGTATTTCTTCTTGCCCCCGCGGGAAACCCGGGGGGGCGTCGCGCCCTGTTCGCTCCCTTTGCCATTCGCGTGGAAGTTGGGTGTCTATGGGTGTATCGGGCGGTTCGCTGGACACGGTTTGCGGACCGGTCTCTTCCGCTCGCTGTATCCGAACTGTACGAAGCGCCGTATCTGCCGTTGCTACGGTCGAATCTGCTTCTTTCCGGCGGTGCGTACTCGAAAGGAAACGGCAGTGATGGGATTCATGGGGACGATGGGCGACAAGATCCTGGGCAGGCTCGTGCCCAAGGCCGTGGCCCAGGCGGACACCACCTTCCAGAAGATCTGCTACTGCAGCCAGCGCAACAGCTTCTACTACCGGCAGACCTGCCATGTGGTCGGTGGCTACACCTCCTGCGGCACCTGCTACCTCAGCTCGCCCTGCCGGCCGTCGGCCTGACGGTGACATGGCGATCGAGCCGCGGACGCGCCGTCCGCGGCCCGATCGGCGCGCTGTTCGTCCGGAGGCCGCTCAGCCTCGTCGCCCCGCACCCGCTGCCGGGGGACGGCGGCGGCGTCCTTCAGGACCCCGAGAGAAGCTTCCCGCTCCTGAAGGACGGTCTGCCGGAGGAGGCCCTGCTGCCCCTGGGGCGACCGCTCTGAGAGGGCGGTATGTGGCGTGATACTGCGTTTGTTGTCGCTGGAACGTGTGGCGCAGGCGTATCGGGGCTGATCGGGGGGCCTGTCGTGCTGGAGTGTTCCTCGTGAGCTATCGCCAGCCCTACAAGAGCGACTTATCCGATGAGCGGTGGGCCCTGATCGAACCCGTCATCGCCTCCTGGAAGGCTCAGCATCCCTCCGTCAGCGGCCACCGGGGCGCCTACGAGATGCGGGAGATCGTCAACGCCCTGCTCTACCAGTCCCGTACCGGCTGCCAGTGGGACTACCTCCCCCACGACCTGCTGCGCTGGCAGGTCCGCGAGAGCCGGGGGCGGTTCCCAGGCCGCAAACGCGGCCTGGCAGTTGATGTTCTCGGTCTGGTGATCGCGGTGGTGGTACTGGCCGCGTCCGCGCACGACAACGCCGCCGGCATCGCCTTGCTGGACAAGGTCGCCGCCGACACCGACACAGTGCACAAGGCCCTGGTGGACCAGGGGTTCAAGACCGCCGTCATCGACCACGGGCAGAAGGTGGGCATCGACGTCGAAGTCGTCGAGCGCAACCCGGCAACCAGCGGGTTCGTCCCGCAGCCGAAGAGGTGGGTGGTGGAGCAGGTGAACGGGATCATGATGCCGCCTCCGCCGAGTCGAGGGTGTACTGGGCCATAAGCGACCGGATGACCCGGATGCTCACCGCGACGTCCGCTCCCACTTGGGCGCGGCGCATGAGCGGCAGCGACCTGACCTTGGGAGCGGTGCCGGCGCACCTGGAGGAGCAAGAGCGCGAGATCGCCGCGCAAGCCGAGGCCACGCGAGGACGCATCGCGGAACTCACCGCGCAATTGGAGGAGTTCGACCGGCTCGCCGAGGAAGTACGCATCACCCGCAAGACCCTGCTGGCGCTACCTGATCCATCCCCGCCGACGCCGCCGGCCGCGAACCTGCCGGACCATCCGGCCTACCAGCAGATCATGGCGGTGTTCGCCGCGGCCGACGCCCCACTGCGGGCCTGACGGAGACCGAGCAGGGGCTGTTCACCCTGCCGCGACCGTAACCTCGGTCGCTGACATCGGGCATCAGCTCGCGCGTCGCCCTGCGAGCAAGTCCTGGAGCGACTGGGACTGGAGCTGCAGGGGCGGAGCCATGTCGCCGAAGGACTTGCTAAACGCTTGCGGCGACCGCTCCAGTTCCATGAGCACGTGCTCTGCTGTGTCGTTCCCGGCAAGGTGTGGCGCCAGGGCCGCGCAGACCCGAACGCCTGCATGCGGGTCAGCCAGCCAAGGGCGCGTGTCGCCGCCGAGGTGACCGATGGCGATCACCATCGTCGCCAGGTCGTACGAGAATCCCTTCAGGGCGAGGTTCGCAGGCGGCGCAGACATATGGACTGCAGGCCAGTTCGAGCAGGCCCTGGTGGAAATCGGCGCGTCGCTCGTAGCGGGTGCGTCGTCGTTCAAACTGGTGCAGCCAAGCGAAGGCGCGCTCGAACAGCGGAGCGCACGTTGCCCAGTCCGGATCCGTGGGGGACGCCGTGTCGCGAGATCAGCGGCTTTGCGCCCCGCTTCCGCAGCAGACGGCGGTGCTTGCCGAAGTCGTGGCCTCGGTCGGTATACCGGCACCGGGGCCTGCGGCGGGGACGTCCCCGCATACCCCGAATCGGTGGGATGGCGTCGAGTAGCGGCAGGAGCCGGTGGGCGATCAAGTGGTGCTTCGACCACGGGCGGGCGCGGTCGACGGGTGAGGTCCGACGTGATGCTTCCTTCGAGAGCCCGGACGTGCGACCCGTCCACGGAGCAGTTCGTCCAGGTCCAGCAGGCCGGCGCTGCGCAGCCCGGTCAGCAGGGCGGCGTGCAGGCAGGGCCAGACGCCGCTGACGCTGGCGGTCCTCGGTCCACCAGGCGGCGATGTCGGTATACGGGCCCGAATTTCTGTTATCTGGGGGGTGATCGACGACACGAGCCACGAGGGCCTACGGATCCTGCCTGTAGTCGTCACCCAAGCGCAGGCCCAGAACAGCCGGCCCAGTGGCTACGCGTTGCGGCATCCGCAAGCGCGGAGCCGGCACCGGAGCACTCCGGTCAGGAACAGACCGGCCGAGCCGGTACGCGCGCCGGAAGACCGCCTTTCTCGTCAGCGCTGAACGGCTGGTGACCGATCACTTCGCACAGCTCCCGTCGCCAGCTATCGGGATCGAGGTGCAAGGGTCCGCCGGTGTTGATCGAGTTCTGATAGATCACGGACCTGCCGTCCGGAGTGATGTCCCAGAAGACGTACGAGCCGTCTGCCAGGTATTGACTGGAGGGCACCCGCCCGAAGTCGTACGACTCGCGATAGCTGCGCCTGCCGACCTCGTAGATCCGTACGGAACTGTTGGCTGCCACGGCGAAGCCGCCCTCCCCGTCGATGAACCTGGCCGCGTATGGCGTCGCCGCGTCCTCAGCCACGCTGCGCAGCGGCCCCAGTTCCCTGCGCAGCGGGTCACGCCGCCACAGTTCCACGATGCCGCCGCTGCGCATGGCGGCGAAGTAGCGACCGCTGGGATCGAATTGCGTGGCGACGGTGTTGATAGGCACCCTCACGGTCGTCTTCGTACGTCCCGTGGCGAGGTCGACGACACGGACGGTGGGATCGCCCCGGAGGAGCACGGCCACCTGGTTGTCCCCCGGGTAGTGACCGACCTTCACCGTCGGCGGAGTGCTCGCGCTGCGGCTGTCGGCGATGATGGTCTTGATGTCGAAGTGGGCAAGTTGCCTGCCCGTGCGCGTGTCCCACTGCTGCACCCGTGTCCCGGAGACGGTCACGAGGTGTGCGTCCCGGTCGAAGAAGTACTGGAACTCTGACGTGGACGGCGGTTTGGGGACGGTGATCCGGGCCGTCTGGCGCAGTGTGGACACCTCCCGGATGAGGACGGTGTCCTCCGCCACCCAGTCGGCCAGGAGCGTCCGGTCCGAGTTGAGCGCCAGCAGGTACGCGTCCTTGGGGTACCAGTACGGTCGCGGGCGGCTCGCCTCGGCAGTCGGCGGGTCGCCCGCCTTGCTTGCCACGGACCGGACCTGCAGGCTCGCACCGTCGTCCACGAGGCTGATGGTCCTACTGCCGTCCGCGCTGAGTTTCTGATCGTTCACATCGACGACGTTGGGCTCGGTGAACAGTTCGACGTAATTGATCAACGATCGGTCGTGTGCCGCGGCGAACAGTCTGCCGCCGCTGGACACCAGATCCCAGGCGATCACCACAGTTCCTCTGGGCCGGGCGGACTCGCTGATCGACTTGCCCTGGAAAAGGTCCGTCAGCACCAGCCTGCCCGGCGTGCCCGTGACGACGTACCGCCCGGTTACGTCGACGCCCTCGAGTCCGCAGTCCCCGTCGTCCCAGACGTAGCGGCGCCCCCGCTGGGCGCCGTCGGAGATTCGCCACAGGGTGAGTGATGTGGCCGAGCGCCCGTCGGGGCGGCACACGACGACGGTCGATCGGTCGCCAGAG
>NZ_JBEOXI010000294.1:0-9177 GCF_040296465.1 Streptomyces sp. NPDC002130 | reverse complement strand
CGCGCTGCTGTCGGAGCGCTGCAGTACGGCGGCGCAACCGGGCCGGGAGTTCTCGATCCGGGCGAACGAGCCGCACTTGTCGGAGTAGAAGTACTAGCTGAGCGCCTGCGCGGGCGTGCCGGGCAGGCTGGGGTCCGGGGTGAAGAGCCACTCCAGCATCTCTTCGTCCGTGAAGCCGTCGTCCCGCAGGAGCGTCAGGGTCCCGGACAGGCCCTTGACGACCTTGTCCCCGTCGATGAAGGCGGCAGGGACGTGCAGCGCGCGGTTCTCACCTCGGCGTACGGCGATGAGCTGGCCGTCCTTGACCAGCTGCCGCACACGCGTCACCTCGACGCCGAGCTGTTCGGCGATGTCGGGGAGGGTGAGCCAGGCGGGGACGAGAGCATCGATCTTTGCGTCAATCTCGGTCACGGAAACCAGCCTGCCATTTGCCACTGACAGTCGGAAGTCGGACCGGTCCACCCGGGCGGACGCGCCGGGCCCGGCAGCACCGCCCCGCGGCCCTCACCGAGGCCGTCGCGTCTACGCCGTCGCCGCTTTCATGGGCCTGGCCGGATCGGCCAGCAGCACCGGGTTCATCGGTGTGCCGGACTCGATCAGGCGGCGGCCCTGCGCCAGGTCCCGGGGCCGCCCCACCGCCAGGAGTGCGACCAGCCGTTGGCCCCGCAGCCAGCAGACCGTCCAGGCCGGACCGGAAGGGTCGCCCCGCCACAGAGTGGTGTCCGCGGCCGCGTGGTGCCCGGCGTACTGGACGAACCGCCCGAACTGCTCGGACCAGAAGTAGGGCACCGGGTCGTACACCGCCGGTGTCTCCCCCGTGGCCCCGCCGACGATGTTCACGGCGACCGTGCGCGGACCGTGGAGGGCGTTGTCCCAGTGGTGGATCAGCAGGCGCTCGCCGTAGCGCCCCGAGGGGAAGGAGGCGCAGTCGCCGACCGCGTACACATCCGGCACGGCCGTGCGCAGATGCTCGTCGGCCACGATCTCGCCGTGGGGGCCCAGCTCGATCCCGGAACCGGCCAGCCAGGCAGTCGCGGGGCGGGCGCCGATGCCGACGACGACAGCGCCCGCCGGCAGCCGCGAGCCGTCGTCGAGGACGACGACACCGGGTTCGACACGCTCCACGCGCGCGTGCGTCCGCAGGACCGCGCCCGCGTCGGCGTACCAGCCGGCCATCGGGGCGGCGACCTCCGCCGGCAGCGCCCCGGCGAGCGGGCGTTCGGCGGCCTCGACCACGGTCACCGCGCAGCCCGCCTCGCGCGCGGCGGTGGCGAACTCCGCGCCGATCCAGCCCGCGCCGACGACGACGATGTCGTGCTGGCGGGCCAGCACCGGCCGCAGCCGCTCGGCGTCGTCCAGGGTGCGCAGCAGATGCACACCCGGCACGCCCTCGGTGCCGGGCAGCCGGACGGGTTCCGCGCCGGTCGCGACGACCAGGACGTCGTACGGCACCGGCCCGGCCTCGGTGTCCAGCTCGTGGTCGGCGGGGCGCAGGCCCAGCACCTCGCAGCCGAGCCGCAGTTCGATGCCGAGGGCTTCGAAGTCGATGTCGAAGGCGGAGCCCTCGGACTTGCCGAGCAGAACGGCCTTGGACAACGGGGGCCGGTCGTACGGCTGGTGGGGCTCGGCGCCGATGAGGATCACGTCACCGGTGAAGCCCTGCTCGCGCAGCGCGACGGCGGTCTGCACCCCGGCCATGCCCGCACCCGCCACGACGACGCGCCGGGGCGCGGACGGACCTCGTTCCTGCGTCTGCTCGCTCACCTGATCACCATAGACACCTGACGTTTTGTCAGTCAGTGCTCATGCGCCGTGACCTGCTCCACAACGCTCGTGCCGCTGCCCCGCCGGGACTCCCACTCCCAGGTCTCCTCCAGCCGCACCCGCCCGTCGGGCAGCTCCACGACCGCCGACACGCAGTGCCCCGAGGACGTGGTCCCGTCCCGCTTGAGCTGGACGTACCGGAAGTCCAGCCGGTCACCTTCCCGGGTACCCACGAGATGCCCGCGTACGACGTCGCCGCCCGTGTACTCGGCCCAGATCTCGCCCTCCCGCTCGTGGTACGTGAACCGGGTGCGGGTGCCCACCTGACCCGGTGCCTGGTCGGCGACCGGGGCGAGGACGAGACCGTCGAGGGACCGGGCCATGGACTGAGGCTCCCTTACTGCGGGGCAGGGCATCGGGCTAGGGTGGCCAACGTAAAGCACTCGCGGGAGCCCGGACGCACCGGGCTGAGAGGGAGGCTGGCGGCCTCCGACCGTACGAACCTGATCCGGGTCATGCCGGCGAAGGGAGGGGCTGGACGCCCATGTCGCCTACGTCCACATCGTCAGACGTCCTGGTCATCGGGGGCGGGATCATCGGCCTGGTCACGGCCTGGCGGGCCGCGCAGCGAGGATTCGCCACGGCCGTCGTCGACCCCGAGCCGGGCGGCGGGGCCGCACAGGTCGCGGCCGGCATGCTGGCCGCCGTCACGGAGCTGCACTACGGCGAGCAGACCCTGCTCGGCCTGAATCTCGCCTCGGCCCGGCGCTACCCGGACTTCGCCGCCGAGCTCACCGAGCTGACCGGCCGGGACCTCGGCTACCGCCGCTGCGGCACGCTCGCCGTGGCCTTGGACGCCGACGACCGGGCCCACCTGCGCGAACTGCACGCCCTGCAGCAGCAGTCGGGCCTGGAGTCGCAGTGGCTGTCGGGACGCGAGTGCCGGCGCCTGGAGCCGATGCTCGCGCCGGGCGTGCGCGGCGGGCTGCGGGTCGACGGCGATCACCAGATCGATCCCCGGCGGCTGGCCGGTGCCCTGGTCGCCGCCTGTGAGCGGACGGGCGTGGTCTTCCACCGGACGTGGGCGGAACGGCTGACCGTGGTCCGGGACCGGGCCGCGGGCGCCGTCCTGGCCGACGGGACCGAGGCCGCCGCCGGGCAGGTGGTGCTCGCCGGGGGCAGTCTCAGCGGGCGGCTCGCGGGCGTTCCGGAGGACGTACTGCCTCCCGTGCGGCCGGTGAAGGGGCAGGTCCTGCGGCTGACGATGCCGCTGCGGCACGGGCCGTTCCTGAGCCGGACCGTGCGCGCGGTCGTGCGCGGCAGCCATGTCTACCTGGTGCCGCGCGCGAGCGGCGAACTGGTCGTCGGGGCCACCAGCGAGGAGCTGGGCTGGGACACCACCGTAACCGCGGGCGGCGTGTACGAGCTGCTGCGGGACGCGCACGAGCTGGTCCCGGGCATCACCGAGCTGCCGCTCACCGAGACCAGGGCCGGGCTGCGGCCCGGCTCCCCCGACAATGCGCCGCTGCTCGGGCCCACCGGTCTGGAGGGGCTGCTGCTGGCCACCGGGCACTACCGCAACGGCGTCCTGCTCACACCGGTGACCGGCGACGCCATGGCGCACGTCCTGGCGACGGGCGAACTCCCCGGGGAGGCCCGCCCCTTCACCCCGAAACGCTTCAGTCCCGCCACCGCACTCACGGAGCAGCCCGCATGAACATCTCCGTCAACGGCGAGCCCCGGGACGTCGGGCCCGGCACGGCCCTGGACACCGTCGTGAGGTCGCTCACGGCCTCGCCCTCGGGCGTGGCCGCCGCCCTCAACGAAACCGTCGTCCCACGCACCCAGTGGCCCGCCACGCCCCTGTCCGAGGGGGACCGCGTGGAAGTCCTGACCGCCGTCCAGGGAGGCTGACCATGGCCGACGATCCGTTCGTCCTCGGTGGTACGTCCTTCACGTCCCGTCTGATCATGGGCACGGGCGGGGCGCCCAGCCTCGACGTGCTGGAGCGGTCGCTGGTCGCGTCCGGGACGGAGCTGACCACGGTCGCGATGCGCCGGGTGAACGCCTCGGTGCACGGCTCGGTGCTGTCCGTCCTCGACAAGCTCGGCATCCGGGTGCTGCCGAACACGGCGGGCTGCTTCACCGCCGGCGAGGCCGTCCTGACGGCCCGCCTGGCGCGCGAGGCCCTCGGCACGGACCTGATCAAGCTGGAGGTCATCGCCGACGAGCGCACCCTGCTGCCGGACCCGATCGAGACGCTGGAGGCGGCCGAGACCCTGGTCGACGACGGGTTCACGGTGCTGCCGTACACCAACGACGATCCGGTGCTCGCGCGGAAGCTGGAGGACGTGGGCTGCGCGGCGGTCATGCCGCTCGGCTCGCCGATCGGCTCCGGGCTCGGCATCCGCAACCCGCACAACTTCCAGTTGATCGTCGAGCACGCGCGCGTGCCGGTGATCCTGGACGCGGGCGCGGGGACGGCGTCGGACGCGGCGCTGGCGATGGAGCTGGGGTGTGCGGGCGTGATGCTCGCCTCGGCGGTGACGCGGGCGCAGGAACCCGTGCTGATGGCTTCCGCCATGAGGAGCGGGGTGGAAGCCGGGCGGTTGGCGTATCGAGCTGGGCGCATCCCGCGGCGGCACTTCGCGCAGGCGTCTTCGCCGGGTGAGGGTATGGCTGTGCTCGATCCGGAGCGGCCTGCTTTTCAGTGACCCGCGCTTGTGCTGGGGGCGGGTCGGTCCGCAGCCCGGCGCAGCGGGGGGGGCGGACAGACGTCACAGGTCGGCTGCAGTCGCGCCCCGAAATCGGGCGGGGCGGAAGAGCTGTCGGTGTCGGCTCGTACACTCGCCTGCGTGGACACGACCCTTCAGGACCCCTTGGTCGGGCAGGTGCTCGACGGCCGGTATCGCATCGACGCGCGGATCGCGGTCGGCGGGATGGCCACGGTCTACCGGGCCGTGGACACCCGGCTCGACCGGGTCCTCGCGCTCAAGGTGATGCATCCCTCGCTCGCGGTCGACGCCTCGTTCGTCGAGCGGTTCATCCGCGAGGCGAAGTCGGTGGCCCGGCTGGCCCATCCGAACGTGGTGCAGGTCTTCGACCAGGGCACCGACGGCTCGTACGTGTACCTGGCGATGGAGTACGTCGCGGGCTGCACCCTGCGGGACGTGCTGCGCGAGCGCGGGGCGCTGCAGCCGCGCGCCGCCCTGGACATCCTGGAGCCGGTGCTGGCCGCCCTGGGCGCGGCGCACCGCGCCGGATTCGTGCACCGCGACATGAAGCCGGAGAACGTCCTGATAGGGGACGACGGGCGGGTCAAGGTCGCCGACTTCGGCCTGGTCCGGGCCGTGGACACGGTGACGAACACCACCGGCACCGTGCTCGGCACGGTCTCCTACCTCGCCCCGGAGCAGATAGAGGACGGCACCGCCGATCCCCGCGTCGACGTGTACGCGTGCGGCGTGATGCTGTACGAGATGCTGACCGGCGACAAGCCGCACGACGGGGACTCCCCGGCCGTGATCCTCTACAAGCACCTGCACGAGGACGTGCCCCCGCCCTCGGCCGCCGTGCCCGGCATGGCGTACGAGCTGGACGCGATGGTGGCCTCGGCGACGGCCCGCACCCCGGCTCTGCGCCCGCACGACGCGGTGGCGCTGCTCGCGCAGGTCCGCGACGGACGCGGCCGGCTGGACGAGGAGCAGCTGGACGCGGTGCCGCCGCAGGCGCTCGCGGTGGACCACGACAACGGCGACGACCGGACGACCGTGATCCCGCGCGCCCTGACCACACCGCGCCCGCTGCCGGTGAACGAGGACGACGAGGGGGCCGCCCTCGACCGCACCAGCAGGTTCGCGACCCCGCCGCCGCCTCCGCCGTCCCGGCGACGCCGCCCGGGATTCCGGCGCGGACCGGCGGCCATCGCCGTGGCCGTCCTGCTCGTGCTCGGCCTCGGCGCCGGCATCTGGTACATCAACTCCGGCCAGTTCACCAAAGTCCCGCCGCTGCTGGCGAAGACCCAGGACGAGGCCGAGGACCGGCTGCAGGACGCGGGTCTGGAGGTCGGCAAGGTCAGCCATGCCCACAGCGACACCGTCAAGCGCGGCACGATCATCGGCACCGACCCCGAGCCGGGCGCCCGGATCCGCGTCAACGACTCCGTGTCGTTCACCATCTCCGACGGCCCCGAGACCGTGCGCGTGCCCGCCCTGGCGGGTCGGAAACTGGGCACGGCGCAGGACCAGCTGAGGGACGACGGGCTGGAGCCGGGCATGGTCACCCGGGAGTTCAGCGAGGATGTACCGCGCGGCTCGGTGATCTCCGCGCGCCCTGCGGACGGCACGAAGGTGCGGGCGGGCACGGCCGTCGCACTGGTCGTCAGCAAGGGCGCCCGCATCGACATCCCCGACGTCACCGGTGACGACGAGGCCGACGCCCGGGCCGAGCTGGAGGACGCCGGCCTCAAGGTGAAGATCGCCACCGAGCGGGTCAACTCCTCCGAGTACGACAAGGGCCAGGTCGTCCGGCAGACGCCGAGGTCCGGCGGCCCGGCGGCCGAGGGCGACACCGTCACGCTGACGCTGTCGAAGGGACCCGAGATGATCGAGGTCCCGGACGTGGTCGGCGACAGCGTCGACGACGCCAGGCAGGCGCTGGAGGGCGCCGGGTTCGAGGTCGACGAGGACCGCGGGCTGCTCGGCCTGTTCGGCGACACCGTCAAGAGCCAGTCCGTCGAAGGCGGCGAGACCGCGCCCAAGGGCTCGACGATCACGATCAAGATCAGGTGAGGCCGGCGGGCAGAGGCCCGCGGACGGGGCAGGGCCGGACGCATGACACCCTGAACGGGTGAACAGTCAGCTGTCCGGTCCCTCCCGCAACCCGGTGGGCGGCCACGTCCCCGTGGCCGGTGGGCTCCATTCCGTAGGCCTGTCGTACGCCCGTGATCTGGAGGCGGAGGCCGTCCAGGTCTTCGTCGCCAACCCGCGCGGCTGGGCCACGCCGACCGGCAACCCCAAGCAGGACGAGGCGTTCCGCGAGGCGTGCGCGGCCGAGTCGATCCCGGCCTATGTGCACGCCCCCTACCTGATCAACTTCGGCTCGCACACCGAGGCGACCGTGGAGCGGTCGGTGGAGTCGCTGCGGCACTCGCTGCGGCGCGGGCGGGAAATAGGGGCGCTGGGCGTGGTCGTGCACACCGGCAGCGCGACCGGGGGCCGGGAGCGGTCCGTGGCGCTGAAGCAGGTACGGGAGCACCTGCTGCCGCTGCTGGACGAGCTGACCCACGACGACGACCCGTTCCTGCTGCTGGAGTCGACGGCCGGGCAGGGCGCCTCGCTGTGTTCGCGGACGTGGGACTTCGGCCCGTACTTCGAGGCTCTGGACGCCCACCCGATGCTCGGCGTGTGCCTGGACACCTGCCACATCTACGCCGCCGGGCACGACCTGACCGGCCCGAGCGGCATGCACCAGACGCTGGACCTGCTGGTGGACACCGTCGGCGAGGGCCGGCTGAAGCTGATCCACGCCAACGACTCCAAGGACGTCGTGGGCGCGCACAAGGACCGGCACGAGAACATCGGCGTCGGCCACATCGGCGAGGACCCGTTCCGGGCGCTGATGACGCATCCCGCGACCGCGGGCGTGCCGCTGATCATCGAGACGCCGGGCGGCAAGCAGGGGCACGCGGCCGACGTGGAGCGGCTGAAGAAGCTGCGCGACGGCTGACCGCTCAGAGGTCGGGGCCGTCCCCCGGCAGCTCCTGGTACGAGTAGCGCTGCTCCCGCCAGGGGTCGCCGATGTTGTGGTAGCCGCGCTCCTCCCAGAAGCCCCGCCGGTCGGCGGTCATGTACTCAACACCGCGCACCCACTTGGGGCCCTTCCAGGCGTAGAGGTGGGGGACGATCAGGCGCAGCGGAAAGCCGTGCTCGGCGGTGAGCAGCTCGCCGTCCTTGTGGGTGGCGAACAGGACCTGCTCGTCGGCGAAGTCGGACAGCCGGAGGTTGGAGCTGAATCCGTACTCGGCCCACACCATCACATGGGTGACGTCGTCCGCGGGCGGGGCGAGGTCGAGGAGCGTGCGGGCGGGAATGCCGCCCCACTCGGCGCCCAGCATGCTGAACTTCGTGACGCAGTGCAGATCGGCCACGACGGTGGTGTGCGGCAGGGCCGTGAACTCCTCGTGCGTCCAGCAGTGCTTGCCGCCGCCGGCGGTGGCACCGAAGACGCGGAACTCCCAGCGCTCGGGCCGGAACTTGGGGACGGGTCCGTAGTGCGTGACCGGCCAGCCGCGTTGCAGCCGCTGGCCCGGGGGCAGCTCCGGCTGCGCCGCTCCTGCTGGATCGCGCCCTTCTCCCGATTCGTGTTCCAGCGGCTGACCCATGACTCCATCCTGACAGACCCGGGGTGATGCCCCTGACCGAGGTCACCGCGAAACGGAACAAACTCGACTAAGCATGCCCTTACTTACTAAGTGCAGACTTACTGGACGATCTTCTTCACCAGTGGAATCATGCGGCGCAACCTGCCAGTTCCCCCGCGCGGAAGGAGCCTCTGCGATGCAGGGCGACCCCGAGGTCCTCGAATTCCTCAATGAGCAGTTGACCGGCGAGCTGACGGCGATCAACCAGTACTGGCTGCACTACCGGATCCAGGACAACAACGGCTGGACCAAGCTCGCCAAGTACACGCGTGAAGAATCCATCGACGAGATGAAGCACGCGGACAAGATCACCGAGCGCATTCTCATGCTGGACGGCCTGCCCAATTACCAGCGGCTCTTCCATGTACGGGTCGGCCAGACGGTCACCGAGATGTTCCAGGCGGACCGGCAGGTCGAGGTCGAGGCGATCGACCGGCTCAGGCGCGGCATCGAGGTGATGCGCAGCAAGGGCGACATCACGTCCGCGAACCTCTTCGAGTCCATCCTCGAGGACGAGGAGCACCACATCGACTATCTGGACACGCAGCTGGAGCTGATCGACAAGCTCGGTGAGGCGCTGTACATCGCGCAGCAGATCGAGCAGCCGAGCTAGCTCCTGCCGTCAGGCGGCGTCTTCCAGCTCCGCGAGCACCGGCTCGCCGCGGTCGGCCAGGTCGCGGCGGGGGCAGGATCCCCTGCCCAGGATCGCCTGGATGCGGCGTACACAGGACCCGCAGTCGGTGCCCGCCTTGCAGGCGGAGGCTATCTGGCGGGGGGTGCAGGCGCCGCCGTCCGCGTGCTGCTTGACCTGCTGCTCGGTGATGCCGAAGCAACTGCACACGTACACGCCGTTCACCTCCCGACGGGTCGTTCCCGGATCTGCCGTCCCCGTTGATCGGTGAGGCTAACCTAACCTTACCCGTCGGGTCGGGAGCGGAAAAGTGGAGCGCGGACCCGAACAGCACCGCAACGTATCCGGCGTCCGCCTTTCC
>NZ_JBEOXI010000293.1:0-9191 GCF_040296465.1 Streptomyces sp. NPDC002130 | reverse complement strand
GGGCCCGACGACGTGCCGCGCCAGATCGTGACCGCGCCCTTGCCGTTGTCCTTGTCCGGCACGCCGAGGACGATGTCGCCGTAGCCGTTCTTGTCGAAGTCGCCGACGACGGGGCTCGGGTAGAGGCCCTCCTGCCGGTCGCTGAGGGTCTTGGAGGCGCCCGAGGCGAGGCCGGAGGAGGTGCCCTTCAGGTACCAGGCGCGCTCGCGGATGTCGCTGCCGGTGATCTCCGTGCCGATGACCACCAGGTCGGTCTTGCCGTCCCCGTCGACCTTCCCGGCCCCGAGGGCGGAGGAGTACCAGCCGCCGGACTCCTTGTCGATCTTGCTGACCTTGCCGGTGGTGCCGGACTTGGTGAAGGGGCCGCGGTACAGCCACGCCTCCTCGCCGCCGATCAGGGCCAGGTCGGGGGAGCCGTCGCCGGTGAAGTCGCCGGTGGCCAGGTCGCGGCCGAAGTGGCCGGCCGAGCCGCCGAGCGGGGTGATGTTGGTGCCGCCCGACAGGCCGGACTTCGAGCCCCACAGGACGGTGACGGTGCCGCGGTAGTCGTCGCTGCCCACGTGCTCGGTGGGGTTGCCGACGACGAGGTCCGCGTAGCCGTCCTTGTTGAGGTCGGCGCTCGCCAGGGACGCGCCGAACTGGTCGTCCTCCTCGCCGGTGCCGGGGACGCCGGCGCTGTCCTGGTGGAGGTACTTCGGGTGGGCGGTGTCGAGGCCGGTGGCGGTGCCGTACACGACGGTGATCGTGCCGCCCTCGCGGTCGACGTCGTTGTAGCCGCCGTAGGCGAGGTCGCGGCGGCCGTCGCCGTTGAAGTCGTCGTAGTGCTTGGCCGGCGCCGCGGCGGCGGGGCCGGTGAGGAACACGGGGGTGACGCCGGTCGCCAGCAGGGCGGCGATCAGGGCGGTCGTGGTGGATCTGCGCATGCTGTCTCCCTGGCCGGTCAGCCGATGAGGTTGGCGCCGAACGCGCTGTAGGAGCGGGTCTGGCCGAGGCTGCCCGGGCCGAAGGTGCGGGCGCCGTCGGTGACCGGGCCGGTGGCCGAACCGCGCAGGGCCGTGATGGCGCCGATGCCCTCGTCCTCGAAACCGGCGGTGATCGTGAACTCGGCGTGGCCGTCCTTGGTGACGTCGGCCAGCAGGGTCTCGGAGCCGAAGTAGTCCGTGGCCTCGGCGGCGCCCGGGACGCCGGCGGTGTTCTGGGTGACGGTGCGGGCGCCGGTCCGCGAGACACCCGAGGCCGAGCCGTTCATGAGGATCGCGGCGCCGGCGTCCTCGGTGGTGCCGATGTCCTCGAAGCCGACGCCGATGGCGAGGTCGCCGTAGCCGTCGCCGTTGGTGTCGCCGATGGAGAGGGACCCGCCGAAGTTGTCGCGCTCCTCGTCGGCGCCGGGGACGCCCGGGGAGTCCTGGGTGAGCTCGGCCATGGGCGCGTCGCCGTTGACGGGGCCGCCCGCAGAGCCACGGATGACGACGACCTTGCCGCCGAGGCTCCCGGTGTGGTCGCTGCCCTTGCTGAAGACGTTGCCGAGGGCGATCTCGTCGTGGCCGTCACCGTCGATGTCGCCGAGGGCCAGGGAGGTGCCGCCGTTCAGTGCGCGGGGGGCCGTGGTGTCCGGGCCGGTGGGGGAGCCGAGGTAGGCGACGCCCTTGGACCAGCTGCCCGTCTCGTCGTCGTTGGTGAAGACCCGGTAGGTGAGGACCAGGTCCGACCTGCCGTCGGCGTTGGTGTCGCCCGCGTTCATGGCGTCGACGATCCACGCCGGCTCGGGGGTGGAGATCTTCTGCGTGGCGCCCGTGGCGCCGTTGGTGGTGAACGGGCCGCGGACGACGTGGACGTCGTCGGTGTCGGTGCCGACGGCCAGGTCAGCGTTGCCGTCGCCGTCGAAGTCGCCCGCGGTCAGCAGGTTGCCCCAGTTGTTGTGGGCGGAGACGGCCGGGTCCTTGACCGTCGTGCCGTTCTGCAGGCCGTTCGCCGAGCCCCACAGGACGGTGACGGTGCCGCCGTCGCCGTCGGTGCCGTCGCGGTCGCCGGGAGCGCCGACCGCGAGGTCGGTGTAGCCGTCGCCGTTGAGGTCGGCCTGGGCGAGCGCGCCGCCGAAGGTGTCCTCGTTGCCGGCGTCACCGGGCACACCGGCGGTGTTCTGGCTGACGACGGTGCGCTTGGCCGGGTCGAGGCCGGTGGGGCCGCCGTGGACCACGGCGACGTAGCCGGCCATGCCCTTGCCGTCGACCTTGGCGTAGGGGGCGGCGAAGGCCACGTCGCCGTAGCCGTCGCCGTTGAAGTCGGCCGTGGGGCCGGCGGCGGGTGCGGCGGTGGCCGCCGTCGCGGGCAGGGCCGTGAGCAGCCCGGTGGTGAGGGCCGTGGCCAGGAGGATGGTGCGCTTGCGCATCGGGATCCCCGTCGGGTCGGAAGTGGTGGTGATCAGGAGGAAGTGGTGGTGATCAGGAGTTGAGCGCGGTGCCGTAGCCCGGGGCGCCGGCCGTCGAGATGCCGGTGGTGCCCGGGCCGAAGCTCGTCGAGCCGGAGGCCGTCGGGCCGGTCGCCGTGGCGCGCAGGGACCAGACGGCGCCGTCGCCGGCGTTCTCGCCCGGCGCGGAGACGGTCAGGTCGGCGCGGCGGTCGCCGGTGTGGTCGGTGAGCGTGACGCGTTCGCCGAAGCGGTCGCCCTGCTCGGAGGCGCCGGGCACCCCGGCGGTGTTCTGGGTGTACGCCGTGGCGCCCTTGGTGGTCAGGCCGGACGCCGAGCCGTACAGCACGGTGACGGCGCCGGCGGAGTCGTTCTCGCCCGCGGTACCGATCGCCAGGTCGGCGTATCCGTCGCCGTTGACGTCGCCGAGACAGACGTCGCTGCCGAAGCGGTCGCCCTTCTCGGCGGCGCCGGGGACACCGGCGGTGTCCTGGGTGAGGACGAGCGGGGCGCGGCCCGGGTCCGCGCCCTCGGGTCCGCCGTAGACGACGGTGACCTTGCCGCCGAGGGCGCCTCCCGGGTCGGCGGACGCCTCCCGGTCGTTGCCCACGGCGATGTCGTCGTGGCCGTCGCCGTCGATGTCGCCGACGGCGGAGACGAACCCGCCGGGCAGCTTCTGCAGCCAGTCGGTGTAGTTGCTGATCTTCATGTCGGCGAGGGAGGTGGTGGCGGCGCCGTCGTGCGCGGCGCGGCCGTGCAGGACCACGCGGGGGTGGCCGTCGCCGGTGACGTCGCCGGAGGAGAGGTGGGTGGTGCCGTTGGAGGACGACCCCCAGCCGCTGCCCGAGCCGCCGTTGGACGCGCCGGTCTTGGTGATCGGGCCGTTCACGAGGGACAGGGTGACCGGGCCGGTGGAGCCGACCGCGACGTCCACGTCCCCGTCGCCGTCGAAGTCGCCCGCGTCCAGGGCCTGCCCGTAGCGGTCGTAGTCGGTGCTGAAGAAACTGAACAGCGTACGGGCGCCGGACAGGCCGGACGCCGAGCCCCAGACGATGGTGACCGTGCCGTCGTTGCTGTCGCTGCCGTCCTCGCCGGGCGTGCCGATCAGCAGGTCGGCGTAGCCGTCGGTGTTCAGGTCGGCGGAGGCGAGGGCGGAGCCGAACGCGTCGTCGGCCTCGGCGGCACCGGGCATCCCGGCGGTGTTCTGGGTCAGCAGGGTGCGCGTGGAGCTCTTCGGCCCGCTGGTGCTGCCGTAGACCACCGACACGGCACCGGCCTTCGCCTGCCCGGCGACGGTGGCGCCCGGCGCCCCGATCGCGAGGTCGGTGCGGCCGTCGCCGTTGAAGTCGTAGGGGGCGGCGGCCGGCACGGCGTGCGCGGTGGGGGCGGAGAGGGTGAGGGCGAGCGGGGTCAGGGCCGCGGCGAGGACGGCGGCGGTGATGCGGGTGCGCATGGGTGTACGTGCCTCACAGGGGAGTCGGCGGGGTGTCACTGGGCCACGGCCGAGCCGAGGTTGACGCTGCCCTTGAGGGAGACGGCGGTGGTGGTGATGCCCTGGGCGCCGCTGGTGGTCAGGCCGGAGGCGGAGCCGCGCAGGGTCCACAGGCCGCCGGTGGAGTTCTCGCCGTGCACGCCGACGACCAGGTCCGCCTTGCCGTCCTTGGTCACGTCCGTCAGGCCGACGGCGGAACCGAAACGGTCGCCCTTCTCGGCGGAGCCGGGCACTCCGGCGGTGTCCTGGGTGTACGACTTCACGCCGCTGTCGGTCTTCAGGCCGGAGGCGGAGCCGAACAGCACGGTCACGGAGCCCGCGTCCGTCGCCGAGCCGATGTCCTCGCCCGGGGCGGAGACCACGACGTCGGCGTACCCGTCGCCGTTGATGTCGCCGGTGCTCACCGCGCCGCCAAAGCCGTCCTCGGCCTCGGCCGCGCCGGGCACGCCCGCGGTGTCCTGGTGGACGACGGTCGGCTGCTGCGCCGGGTCGGGGCCGTTCGGGCCGCCGTACCAGACGGTGATCTGGCCGCCCTTGTGGCCGCCGGGCTTGAGGTCGTACGGGTCCGTGGGGTCGCCGAGGACGAGGTCGCCGTAGCCGTCGCGGTTGATGTCGCCGATGGAGCCGGGGTAGCCGTCGGCGGTCGGCAGATCGGCCATCTTGTAGGTCATGCCGGTCCAGCGGAAGTAGTCGATCTGGCCGCCGGTGTCGCCGTCCACGTTGAACGGGTAGACGCGCTCGGCCGCGCCGTCGCCGGTGAGGTCGCCCGCGAACACCTCGAACGTGGTGCCGACCTCGCCGACCCGGACGTGGCTCACCGGGCCGCTCGTGCGGGTGAAGGGGCCGTTGTAGATGCGGGTGTGGCTCTGGCCGGTGAGCGTGACGTCCGTGTCGCCGTCACCGTCGAAGTCACCGGTCGCGATGCCCCGGGAGAAGTTGCCGTACTCGGAGAGCGTCGACGGCTGCGGCAGGCCCTTGCCGCCGGACAGGCCCGACTTGCCGCCCCACAGGACGGTGCCGGAGCCGACGCCGTCCCGGTCGCCGACGCTCTCGTTGGAGGCGCCGACGACGAGGTCGGAGTAGCCGTCCCGGTCCAGGTCGCCCGCGGCCAGGGCGGAGCCGAACAGGTCGCCCGCCTCGGCGGTGCCGGGCACCCCGGCGCTGTTCTGGGTGATGACGGCCCTGCGGGCGGCCGAGACGCCGGACGCCGAGCCGTACAGCACGACGACCGCGCCGGCGCAGGACGCCGAGCCGACGTCGGCGCACGCGGCGCCGGCCGCGATGTCCCGGTACCCGTCGCCGTTGAAGTCCCCGGCGAGACCGGAGGGGGCGGCGGTGGCCGGGGTGGCGGTCAGGAGGCCGGTGGTGAGGGCTGCGGCCAGCAGGAGGGTGTGCTTGCGCAAGGCGGGGCTCCGGATGGGGAGGGGGCCGGACCGGGAAGGCCCGGCCCCGGAGGGGTGCGGGGTGGCTCTGTCGGCTGGGGGCGGCTCAGTCGGCGAAGTTCGCGCCGAAGTTCGGGTAGCCCGTCGTCGGGACGCCCGAGTCGCCGGGGGAGACGGCGCGCGAACCGGTGGCGGTGATCTTCGTGCCGTTGGACGGCAGGTAGAGGACCGCGCCGTCACCGTCGTTCTCGAACGAGCCGGCCAGTACGTCGGCGCGGCCGTCGCCGGTGACGTCGTCGAGCTTCACGTCGGTGCCGAGGAAGTCGCCCTTCTCGTCCGAGCCGGGGACGCCCGCGGTGCTCTGCGCGAAGGACTGGGTGCCGGTGGAGGTGTTGATGCCCGCGGCCGAGCCGTACAGCACGACGAGCTGGCCGGCGTCGGCGACGGAGCCGATGTCCTCTCCCGCCACCCCGACCACGAGGTCCTGGTGGCCGTCACCGTTCACGTCGCCGAGATCCAGCTCGTAGCCGAAGTAGTCGTCCTTCTCCGAACTGCCGGGGACGTTGCCGGTGTTCTGGGTGATGCCGGTGGTGGAGCCGACGCCGTCCGCGGCGCCGTAGGTGATCCACACCTTGCCGCCGTCGGAGGCGCCCGGGAAGGCCACCCCGTCGTCGGCCTTGTTCCAGTGCATGCCGGTGACGATGTCCCCGTACCCGTCGCCGTTGATGTCGCCGATGCCGGTGATGACACCGGCCTTCAGCGGCCGGGCGCCGGTGGCGGACAGGCCGGAACCAGTCCCCGGAAGCAGGTAGTTCGTGTTCCAGTACTGGCCGGTGGCGGTCTCGAAGCCGTCGACGACCAGGTCGGTGCGCCGGTCGCCGTTGACGTCGCCCGCGGTGATGTTGAGCGGGCCGGAGCCGTCGCCGGACGCCTGGACCGGGGCCTTGACGCTGTACCGGCCCTTGACCGCCGTGCCGGAGGCGCTGATGCCGCCCTTGAGCACGTGGATGACGTTGGAGGTGTTGCCGACGGCCAGGTCCGCCTTGCCGTCGCCGTCGAAGTCACCGGCGGCCAGGTTCCTGCCCCAGCGGTCGTGCTTGGTGGGGGCCGCGTCCGCGATCGAGACGCCCTTGCCGGTGATGCCCTGGGCCGAGCCCCACAGGACCGCGACGGCGCCGCCGTCCTTGTCGCTGCCGACGTCCTCCATCGGGGAGGAGACGGCGAGGTCGTCGTAGCCGTCGCCGTTGAAGTCGGCGTAGGCGCTGTCGGCGCCGAACACGTCGCCGGTCTCGGCCGTGCCCGGGTTCCCGGCGGTGTCCTGGCTGATCGCGGACCGCTTCGCGGAGGACACTCCGGTCTTCGTGCCGTAGAGGACGACGAGCCGGCCGGCGTCCTTCTTGCCGTTCACGTGGGAGCCGGAGGCGGAGAAGGCCACGTCGCCGATGCCGTCGCCGTTGAAGTCGGCCCGCGCGGCGTGCGTGCCGTCCGCGGCCGTCGCCGGGCCGGCCGCGGCCGACAGCAGCGTGCCGGTCAGCGCGGCCGCGGCGGCGGTCGCCAGGGCGAGCCGCACGCGGGGGTGGCGGGACGGATGTGCGGGCCGGCGCCCCGAGGGGCGCTCGTGCTGCTGCATGCGGGGTCTCCTGCTGCATGCGGGGGATGTCTGGCGGACATCCACAGTCGATGGAGGGCCGGACTGTCCGTGTTGGCCGGGAGTTGTCCGGGCGTTCACGGCTGGTCGGCGATCAGGAGACCTGCCGAGGGACGTAAGGGTTGTACGTGAGTTCGGTTAATTTCCGGGTCGCCGCGGGCGGGGCGCGGTGGTCACTCGGCTGCCTGCCCTTCCTGCGACCTGCGGCAGTGGGCGGCAGCCCGGGAGTGGCTGACCATCTACCACCTGCCGCCCTGCGCACCCGACCTCAACCCCGTCGAAGGCATCTGGTCTCTCCTGCGACGCAGATGGCTCTCCCTACCGCAGTCACCTCATGGAGGGCTGCCTCGCCGAGACCGGCCTGACCATCGGACCCGCCTGCTCAGCGACACGACACCACGAGTTCAACCTCAAGTGGAGGAGTTCGAGAGGCCGATGGAAGAAGCAGCCGACCGAAGTCCGTGCGGCCCGAGGGGCCCCTCAGGCCGCCATCAGTGCCGCCAGGGCGCGGTCCATTGCGGCGTTGAACTCTTCCGGCGTCAGCGGCAGCCGGGACTTGACGTCCCGACTCCACTGGTCGGCGAGGACCTCGGCGGAGCCCGCCTCGACACCGTCGAGGGCCGCGTCGGCCAGGTCCGACGGAGCGATCTTGTCCACCGGCCAGGCCGCGGCCATGTCGGTGTCGGCCAGGCCGAGGTGTACCGCTGTGACGAGCGTGCCCTGCTCGGCGAGCTCCAGGCGGACGCCGTTGGTCATGGCCCAGGCGGCGGCCTTGGTCAGGTGGTAGGCATTGGCGCCCTTGCCCCCGAACCACGACATGGCGGAGAGGACGTTGACGATCGCGCCCCCGCCGTTCCTGGCGAGCGCCGGCGCGAACTCCCGGATCATTCCCAGGTGGCCGAACATGTTGGTCTCCAGCTCGTGCCGCACCGCGTCCAGCGAACCGGTCACCAGGTCGGTCCCCGTGCTGATTCCCGCGTTGTTGATGAGTAGCGAGACGTCCGGGGCGGCCTCGGCGGCGGCCCTCACGGATGCGGGATCGGCGATGTCGAGGGGCAGCACCTCGACCCCGGGCAGGTCCACGGTCTCCGGTCGGCGGGCCGTGGCGTAGACCGTGCGGGCGCCCCGTTCGAGCAGGCGCTGGGCGAAGGCGCGGCCCAGGCCGCGGTTGGCTCCGGTGACAAGGGCGACGGCGTTGTTGATATCCATGTCCGGGACGCTAAAACCTGACGCTGGCGTCAGAGGCAAGTGCTGGTCGTCAGGACCGGCGTGAGAGGAATCACCATGACCGTCACGCAGGCCGCGGCCGAGCGGCTGATCCGCATCGGCGAGGTGGCACGGGGCGCCGGCGTCTCGGTGCGCGCCGTGCGCTACTACGAGCAGCAAGGGCTGCTCATCCCGGAGCGCAGCCCGTCCGGCCAGCGCCTGTACCGGCAGGACGCCATCACCCTGGTCCGCTTCTTCCAGCAGATGTTCGCCGCCGGCCTGACCAGCCGAAGGATCACCGAACTCCTTCCGTGCTGGGACTCCGGGCACACCGACGCCGGGCAACGAGCCATGCTGCGAGCCGAGCGTGAGCGCATCCAGGCCAAGATCGACGACCTGCAGGCCGCCCTGGACCGCCTCGACGAGGTCATTGCGATCACGGACACGCACCCGTAGGCGCGCGTCATCGACGGCACCTCCGGCGTCGCCGTACGCCCCTACCTCGTTGCCCATGAGCAGCAGGGGTGCCAACCGGGCGATCCCGCATCGGCTCTGTCCGGGGCGGACCCGTATCGGCCCGCCGGTCTTGAGGCCGCCTGATGAGCACCGGCCCGCGTCGTACGCTTCGGCTTCTGCCCTGGACCGGCATCGAGGCCAAGCCCTGTTTTCTGATCACCGACGGCGGCGGCGGACGTCTGTCCCGTCTGGCCGACATCGCCGAAGCGACCCAGCTCGACATGAGTGCTCAACTCCTCGCCCATGGTGAGGACCTGCTTCCCGGCGCCACCCAGACGCAACTGCGCTTCCTCGCCGAGCGTCTCACCGAGGCGCTGCGGGACGTCCTCCGCGTCGCCGAGAGCCGGGGGGAGGCCCATGGCGACGGGCCTTCGGATTCATTCGCCCCGCGAGATCCACCGACCGCGAGCACGCCGAGTGCACCCTCGCCACCCGCCCCGGCTACCAGGACCTCCACACCGTTTGAGCCCTGGCTCCGAGCACCGTCCTGCTCAAGTGCCTGCTACCCGCCTGACCTTCTACCCTGTGCCGGGGCGACTG
>NZ_JBEOXI010000292.1:0-9311 GCF_040296465.1 Streptomyces sp. NPDC002130 | reverse complement strand
CGGCACGCCGTCGAGCTCCTGAGCGGCCCCTTCGTCCCCGTCAGCGAGTGCCGACCGCCGCGCGCACGGCGCGCCGGGCCAACTGGCAGTCGTCGTGCAGCCGCCGCAGCAGCAGCCTCTGCTCCTCGCCGGTCGGCGCAGCACCCGGGTGGGCCGTGCCCGGTGCCGCCGGGGCCGGATCGTGCATCGAGCGTTGCACGGCCGTCTCGTAGGTCCGGATCTCACGGGTCAGCACCAGCATCAGGTTCACCAGGAAGGCATCCCTGGACGCAAGCCCCGCCGACTGCGCGATCTGGCTGATCTGACGACGAGCGACCGGTGCGTCCCCGAGCACCGACCACAACGTCGCCAGGTCATAGCCCGGCAGGTACCAGCCGGCATGCTCCCAATCCACCAGCACTGGACCGGCCGGTGACAGGAGCATGTTCGACAGCAGTGCGTCGCCGTGGCAGAACTGGCCCATGCCCTGCCGCCCGGAGGCCTGCGCGATCCCGTGCAGCAGTTTCTGCAGGTCGCCCAGGTCCCGGTCGGTGAGCAGGCCCAGCTCGTGGTACCGGGAGATCCGGGCCGCGTAGTCGAGCGGGGCGTCGAACGTACCCGCGGGCGGTCGCCAGGCGTTCAGCCGGCAGATCGCGCCGAGTGCCGCTCTGATGTCCGCCCGGGGCGGTGCCTCCGCCGGGTGCCGCTGGAGCGCCGCCACCCGCCCCGGCATCCGCTCGATCACCAGCGTGCAGTTGTCCGGGTCCGCCGCGATCAGTCTCGGCGCCCGCACGGGTGGGCGGTGCCGGACGAACGAGCGGTATGCCGCTATCTCGTGGCGGATCCGCTCCGACCAGGCGGGCGAGTGGTCCAGTAAACACTTGGCGACAGCCGTGCTGCGACCGGTCGTGCCGACCAGGAGCACGGACCGTCCGTTGCGGCGCAGCACCTGCACCGGGGCGAACTCCGGACAGATGCGGTGCACGGCGGCGATCGCCGTGCGCAGCTGCGCGCCCTGGGGGCCGGACAAGTCGAGTCTCCCGCTGAGCGGTTGGGTGCCGAGGACCGCGCCGCGCCGAGCCCTGCCCGCACCGAGCACGGGGGCCGCCGACCGCGCGGGGGCGAGGTAGGGGCCGCTGTCCGTGGGACGCGGGTGCAGCGACCGGGGCGGTGCGGACACGGAGGACGATGCTGCGTACATGGGCGAAACAGATCCCTTCGTGTGCCTGCGACGACAGCGCACCACCCGGCCCGGATGCCCGGGAGGACCCTGGGGAGTGTCCCTGGCGACCGGGTCGGGGTGGCGCGTTCCTACCTGACACCGGATGGCCGGTGGCACACCATCTGGCGCACCCTGGCGAACCCTGGCGAATAGTCGCCCGGCAAGTCTCCCCGGGCTACTGTCAACTCAGCCGAGAACCTGGGGGCTTGACGTGAGCGGACAACCCAACACCCGGCTCGCGGACCTGTTCGGACTGGCCGGCTGGTCCAAGGGCGAACTCGCGAGGCTGGTCAACCGGCAGGCGGCGGCCATGGGCCATCCCCAGCTGTCGACCGACACCTCCCGGGTGCGGCGGTGGATCGACACGGGAGAGATCCCGCGCGATCCGGTGCCGCGGGTGCTGGCGGCTTTGTTCACCGAGCGTCTCGGCCGTGTCGTGACCATCGAGGACCTCGGTCTGGTCCGGCACGGGCGTGCGGGGAAACGGCAGGGCGGCGGGAGCGCGGATGCTCCCGACGGCGTGCCGTGGGCGCCCGAGCGGACGGCTGCGGTCCTCACCGAATTCACGGGAATGGACCTCATGCTCAACCGACGCGGCTTGGTGGGCGCGGGCGCCGCGCTCGCCGCGGGATCCGCACTCAGCAGCGCCATGTACGACTGGCTGCACACCGACCCTTCCCTGGCTGCCGACGCCCCCGACCTCGACCATCCCCTGCACGCCGACCCCGCCGGGTTCGACCGCTACGAGGCCGCCCCCATCGGGTCGCAGGAGATCGAGGAACTGGAGCGCTCGGTCGAGGTGTTCCGCGCCTGGGACGCGGCCCGCGGCGGCGGGCTCCAGCGCAAGGCCGTGGTGGGCCAGCTCAACGAGGTGGGCGGCATGCTCGCCTACCGTCACCCACCCCACCTCCAGCGGCGCCTGTGGGGCGTCGCCGCCAACCTCGCCGTCCTCGCGGGCTGGATGTCGCACGACGTCGGTCTGGAGCCCACGGCCCAGAAGTACTTCGTCATCGCCGCGCACGCGGCCCGGGAGGGCGGGGACCGGCCCCGCGCGGGCGAGGCACTGTCCCGCGCCGCCCGCCAGATGGTGCACCTGGGCAGGCCGGACGACGCCCTGCACCTGATGAAGCTCGCCACGTCCGGTTCCGGTGACGAGGTGCTGCCCCGCACCCGGGCGATGCTCTACACCGTCGAGGCCTGGGCACAGGCCTCCATGGGCAAGGGCCAGGCGATGCGCCGCACCCTCGGCCGGGCGGAGGACCTGTTCGTCTCCGACAAGGCCGATGTCCCGCCGCCGGACTGGATGCAGACCTTCAAGGAGGAGGACCTGTACGGCATGCAGGCACTGGCCTACCGCACGCTCGCCGAGTTCGAGCCGGGCGCGGCGGCGCATGCCCAGCACTACGCGGAGAAGGCCCTCGCCCTACGGGTCGACGGCCGGCAGCGGTCGAAGATCTTCGACTACCTGTCGATGGCGTCGGCCTGCTTCATCGCGGACGACCCCGAACAGGCCGACCGGTACGCGCGCCTGGCCCTGGTGTCGATGGGGTCCAACTCCTCACATCGCACCTGGGACCGGCTGCGTCAGATGTACCGGCTCACGGCCGAGTACTCCGGCTACCCGAAGATCCAGGAGCTGCGGGAGGAGATCAAGCTCGCCCTTCCGAGGACGAAGGGCAGGGGCGCCAACCACGCACAGGCCTGAGTCGGGCTGCGTTTCCTCAAGACGTCACCTTGGCCATGAGCACGCAGGCGTTGTCCTCGCGCGCGCCCTCGCCGAACTCCTGGACCACGGTCCGCAGGCAGTCCTCCGCGGTGCGGTTCCCGGCCAGGCGGGGTGCCAGACCGAGGAGGAGATGTGCGGCCGCCGATCCCGTGTGCCCGGGCACCAGCCCGTCGGTGTGCAGGAGCAGCAGGTCACCCACCTCGAGTGTCTCTTCGGCCTGCCCGTAGACGGCGCCCGACGTGGCGCCGAGCAGGACACCGTCGGGTGCGTTCAGCGCGCGCCCCGTCCCGTCGCGGAAGAGCAGCGGGGCGGGGTGTCCGGCCTGCGCCCACACCAGTGTCCGGGTCGAGGGCCGGTAACGGCAGCAGACGGCGCTGCCCAGGGCGGGTTGCACGGTGGCGTCGAGTAACTGGTTCAACCAGGCCATCAACCGCCCTAGTTGCGCACCGGCCATCGCCATGCCGCGTACGGCACCGAGCAGCATGGTCATGTTCGACGTGACGCCGACACCCTGGCCGGTGAGATCGCCGACGCTGAGGAGCGTTTCGCCGTCGGCCAGTTCGAGTGCGTCGTACCAGTCGCCGCCGATGAGTGTGTTCGTGGAGGCCGGCAGGTGCTGGGACGCGAGGTCGAGGGTCCTGGGCCCCCTGTGCGGGAGCCGCAGGGAGCCGCGCCACTGGGGCAGCACGGCCTCCTGCAGCTCGACCGCGAGCCGCTGCTCGCTCCGCGCGGCCTCCTGCCGGTGGTGGAGCGAGTCACGGGTCTCGCTCACCGCCCGCTGGCTGCGGCGCAGTTCGCTGACGTCCCGCAGCACGGCCCACATCGAGGCGGTGCTGCCGTCAGCGTCGAGCACCGGTTCGCCCATCATGTGGACGGTCCGTACGTCGCCGCCCCGGCGGGTGATGCGGAACTCGCCGTCGATGGGCCTCGCGTCGACGAGGCAGTCCGTGACCATCGCCGTCAGCTTCGGCCGGTCCTGGTCCACCACCAGCGACGGCAGCTCATCGAGGGTGAGAGGCGGAGCGGCCGGGTCGCGGCCCAGGATCTGGTAGAGCTCCCCGGACCAACTGGCCTCGTCGGTCAGGAGGTTCCACTCGGCGCTGCCGACCCTGCTGAGGAGTGAGCCCGGCGCGGATGCGGCGGGTTCCGGTTCCGCCGCCGTCGGCAGGGGGCCGTCCCGCAATTGGGCCAGGTGCTCGTCGAGGTCGTTGAGCTGGTGCAGGGCCAGGTCGCACAGGGCCCGTTGCCAGCGCTCGCGCGGGTGATCCGCTCCTTCCCCCTCGGCGTCGCGGCGCACCGCGTCCACGTCGCCCTTGAGCCGCCGCGTCTGCGATATGAGCGCGTCGACCGAGCCGCGGCCGGGCGGCTGGGCGGCTGGGCGGTCCGCGGAGAGGTGGGACGGCATGACGCACTCCGATGCGGGGACGGTTCGACCAAGGCGGACGGAGGGACCGTTACGACTGTTGCACAGCCCGCGACGCCCTGTAAGGGATTCGACGACACACGATACGGTGGTGCTTCTGGCATATGCCACAGTCTCACGGAGTTACTCCGAGGTAGGTGCTGACCGCGCCACTCGGAGATCCAAGTCGTAGATTACACACGGCATTTGACGGTCCGTCGGGACACCGGTGCGAGGCTGCTCCGGGTGTTCGACGACCCTGTGTTCGATCCCGGCCGAGCGGGTGCTCCGTCAGTACCGCAGCACCCCGGCCATGCCGTCCGCCTCACCGAGTGTGCCGTCCGGTACGAAGCGGACGTCGGCCCCGGTCTCCAGGCACTGTTCGACGATCTCGTCCACGATGTCCTCGCGGGAGTCGAGGTCGCCGGTCTCGGCGAGGATCAGATGGTCCCCGGCGTCGCGGACCGTCACCCGGTAGTTCTCCTCGACGGCCAGCAGCCGGACGCGGCCGTCCCGGGCGCTCTGCCACAGCTCGTCGACACCGGCGGCGAACTCCCGTCGTCCGCGGGCCGTCTCGAGGGCGCGGGTCACGGCGTCCGTGCTCCTGCGGGCCTCCGCCTCGACCACCGGCCGCACGGCCTGCCACACGACCTCGGGGGTCCCGTGAGCGAGCCCGCCGTGCGGGATGTGCACCGCGCTCCGGGCGGCGGCGCCGACCTCGTCCAGCAGGGAGAGGGCGGCCGGCTCGCCGGTGACGTACAGTCGCCTCGGACGGTCGCGCAGCACGGCGCTCATTGCGGTGCCGGCCTCGCGCAGGAACTGGCGCGTGCGTTCCTCCCGGAAGGCGCTCGGGGTGTCACCGATCCGCTGCTGCCGCTCCGGGTCGAAGTTCTCCACGCGCCGGGTCATCGGGAAGCCGCCGAGGCGGGCCTCGGCGACCCGGTCGACGCCGCCGTTCCACAGGGTGACGCAGTCCGCGGCGAGCGACAGGACCCAGAAGGGCCGCCCGGCCGTCTGGGCGGAGACGAGGTTGCGGGTGAGGAAGGTGTCCGACAGCACCACCCGCTCGGGTACGGACCTGGCCAGGGACCACACCTGGTGCTCGCCCGGAGCAGCGAAGATCGCCAGGCCGTCCTCGGCGTGCGTCAGGTCGACCTCGGTCAGCGCCCGGTCGAGGTGCCCGGCCACCTCGGTGCGTCGCTCGCGGGTGACGGCCGGATCGGCCTCCAGCTGCCTCTTGGCCTCGGCGACCACGTTGCGCAGCCGGACCTGGTCCTGGGCGTTGTAGGGATCGCGCCGGTGGGTCGGCGTCAGCACGGAGACCGCGGGGTAGGGGCGCGGGCGCCGCAGCTCGGCAAGGGTCGCGGGACTCAGAACGCTCTCCATGACAGAACGATAGTGCGAATTCACGATGAGGGCATTTGGGGCAGTCGATCTCATTCGTCGTCGCGGTCGGAGCCGCAGGAGCTGCCGTCCGGGGGGAGCGTTCCGTACAGCAGGAAGGCGTCGACCTTGGCGTGCACGCACTTGGACGAGCCGTAGCCGGTGTGGCCCTCGCCCCGGTTGTCGAGCACCACGGCCGACGATCCGAGCCGCCTCGCCGTCTCCACCGTCCAGCGGTACGGCGTGGCCGGGTCGCCCCGGGTGCCGACGAGGAGCATCCTCGGCGTCTCGACGTCCTTGACGTCGTCACGGATGTAGTCGGTGCCCCTGGGGCGGCCGTAGCACATCAGTACCTGGGTGAGCCGGTACCGTCCGAACACCGGTGACGCCTGCTCGTAGCGGGCGCGGAGCCGGCCGAGGTCCTCGGTGACCTGCTCGGCGGCGGGGCGGTCGGGATCGTCCGCGCAGTTGACCGCCATCAGCGCCGCCGGCAGGTTGTCGAGGGGGATGTCCGCCGGGTCGGTGAGCCCGGCGTGCGGGGTGCGCCGCACCGGCAGGGTGAAGCCCCCGGACAGGAACGCCTCGAGGCCGCGTGTGTCGCCGTCCTCGAGCAGCTGGCCGACGGCCCTCTGCAGCGAGGGCCACAGCTCCCTGCTGTAGAGGCCCTGCCCGAGGGCGCCCGCGAAGTCCTGACCGGTGAACGCCTCACCGAAATCGGTCGGCAGCGGGTCCTTGTCGAGCGACTCGACCACGTCCACGACGTGTTCCCGGGCCTCGCGCGGGTTTCGCCCGAACGGGCAGGCGATGTCCTCGGTGCACCAGGTCAGGAAGCTCTCCAGGGCTGTCTGCTGCCCCTGGGCGCTCGCCACGCCCTGGTCGGCCAGCGGTTCGGTCAGTGTGTCGACGCCGTCCAGCACCATCCTGCCGACCTTCCCGGGGTACTGGGCCGCGTACACCGCGCCGAGCCGGCTGCCGTAGGAGAAGCCCAGGTAGTTGAGCTTGTCGTCGCCGAGCGCGTCGCGCATGACGTCGAGGTCGCGGGCGGCGTTGACCGTGCCGATGTGGGGCAGGACCGGGCCCGAGTGCTCGGTGCACTGGGCCGCCGCCGCACGCAGCTCTTCGAGCACGGCCCCGGGATCGGCCACGTCGGCGTTGCCGTCCGTCGCGTCCAGGGCGTTGTCCGAGGCGTTTCCGCAGCTGACCGGAGAGGAGCGGCCGACGCCGCGAGGGTCGAAGGAGACGACGTCGTAGCCGTTCGTCAGGCCCATGAAGTTCTTGCCGCCCATGGCGAGTTGGGTCACACCCTGCCCGCCGGGACCGCCGAAGTTCAGCAGCACCGAACCCTGGGACCTGCCCGTGGCCCGGTAGCGGGCGACGGCGAGGTCGAGGGTGCCCTTGCCGGGCCTGGCGTAGTCGAGCGGGACGGTGACCTTCCCGCACTGGAGGTCCTTCGGCATGTCCATGCCCGCACACTTCGACCATGTGACCTTCTGGTCGTAGAAGCGTGACAGGCCGGGCGGAGGGCCGTCGGCGACCGGCAGTGCCGTGCCCAGCAGGGCGAGCCCGGCCGTACCGGTGACCGCGCAGCGCCGTATCGAGGGACGCGTGGACAGCTTGGCCAGCATCGATGCCTCCAGTGACGCGGGGCGACCCGCAGCGGACCGGGACGCCCTCGCTCACCATATGCGCGCCCCGAAGGCCTCGCCTCCGGGCGGGCGGGGCCGCGCGGCGAACCGTGTCCTGCCAGGCTCGCCCCCGTACCGGCCCGCATGCGGAGCCGGTATACGAAGGGCTTTACCGCTAGTTCGACAACCGGCCCGCTCGATGGAGTGAAAGGCCGATAAGCCATAACTCGGACCGGGCGCCCGGCGTTCTCTCCTGTGCGGGTGAGTGCCCGCGACGATGTCTGGAAGGCAGGGGTCCATGCGAAGGATGACCCGAAACGGAGTGATCGCCGTCGCCGCCGCCTCGGGCGCGATGACGGTGACCGTCCCCGCGTACGCCGGTTCCGGTGCGGACGGCTCGGCGGCCGGTTCGCCGGGGGTGGTCTCCGGCAACACCGCCCAGCTGCCGGTGCACGTCCCGGTGAACGTGTGCGGGAACACCGTGAACGTGGTGGGGCTCCTGAACCCCGCCGCCGGCAACAGCTGCGCGAACCAGGACGAGGGGCGGGGCGGCCGGCCGGGCGGGTCCGGCGGCGCGGTCGCCGAGGGCAGCGGAAAGGACTCACCGGGAGTGATCTCCGGCAACGGTGTGCAGCTGCCGGTGGACCTCCCCGTCAACGTCACGGGCAACTCGGTAGACGTGGTCGGAATCGGCAACGCCTCGAGCGGCAACGAGTCCTCGAACACCCCCGGCGACCACCGCCCGGTCCGTCCCCAGCATCCGCCGAAGCCGGTCCCGAAGCCGACCCCGCCGCCCCGGCCGAACCCGGCCCCGGAACCGGAACCGGCCCCGCGTACCGTCCCGCACGCCAGGGGCGCCCTGGCCCACACGGGCACGGACCACGCGCTCCAGGCCGTCGCGGCGAGCGCGGCACTGGTCGCCGGGGGAGTGGTGCTGCGCCGGAGGTTCCGTCCGGGGGCGGACGGCTGACCCGCACGGGCTACACCGCCTTCGCCACCCCCGTGAGCAGCACCATCCCCGAGTCACCGTGGCCCGGCCGGGTCGGGTCCATGTCGATGTGGGTCACGTCCAGCTCCCGGGTCAGGGGCGCGAAGACCTCCGTGACGGTGGCCGGGTTCACCGGACAGCCCGGCCAGCGGGAGGCCGGCCCGATGCGGTACGTCGGCATGTTCTCCATGAAGGCGGCGACCAGGCGGCCGCCCGGCCGGGCCGTTCGGACGAAGGTGCGGCAGAAGTCGGCGAACTCGGCGAAGTCCTCCGTGGCGCCCTCGGCGACGAAGTGCATGGAGGCGAGTTCGTAGGTACCTCGTGGCAGGGACCGGACGTCGGCATGGACGACGTTGACCGGTGCCAGCGCCCCGGCCAGGGTCGCGGGCACCTCGGGGTTGAGTTCCCGGCACAGCGCGTGGAACGGGAGCCAGCTCGCGTCGGGACGGTGACAGATCTGGTCCGTGAGGTAGGCGACGTTGCTCGCTCCCGCCTCGACGGCGTCGATCCCGCGGCTCGCGGCGGACGCGAGCATCAGCGGGTAGAGGTTGGGACCCGCCCCGAACTCCACCGAGCGGGCGATGCCGCCCGGCGGAAGGCGCCGGTAGTAGGCGCTGTGGTGCGCGATGACCGCCGCGTCCCAGGGATGCACTTCGCGGTAGTTCTCCGCGAGGTAGTCGGCAACCGGCCAGCGGTCCCAGTCCACGTCGTCATTGTGCGTCGTCATGGCCGACTCGTCCCCCTGTGGTCCGTCCGTCGGCCAGGACTCCGCCAGGGCCATGGATGGGCGGGGCGGTGGACGTGCGTGCCGATCAGCGCCGTGAACGCGACGGGTACGGTCATGTACACGACGGAGCCAACCGCGACCAGTGCGACGTGGACGACCGTGGGCCGCCGGGGTGCCGTCGGCGGTCTGGATGACCGGGAGGACCAGGGCGGAGACGCCGTGCATGGATGGTCCGTCGGGTCTGAGGTCCCAATGGTCG
>NZ_JBEOXI010000291.1:0-9350 GCF_040296465.1 Streptomyces sp. NPDC002130 | reverse complement strand
GCTGCAAGGCGGAGGAGGGAGTCGACGCGGAGCGTCGGTGACCGACGACAACGCCGCAGATGCGCGTGCCAGGCCCCGCGTCTGTGGGCTGATCCGAACGACAGGCCCTAGAGAGGTTCGAGGAACTCCAGGCGGTTGCCCACCGGGTCCTGCGAGAAGAACCGCTGGTGCCCCGGCAGGCCGGTGTCCCAGGTGACGGGCGCCTTGTGGGCTGCCAGCCGCGCGGCGTACGCCTCGATGTCCGTCACCCTCAGCCCCGGGTGGGCCTTCCGCGCCGCCCGGAAGTCCTCCTCGACCCCCAGGTGCAGCTGCACGGCACCGGCCTGGAACCAGCAACCACCCCGCCGGGCGAGCGCCGGCGGCTTGGGCACCTCGGTCATGCCGAGGGTGTCGACGTAGAACGCGCGCAGCCGCTCCTCGCTCCCGGGCGGGGCGGCGAGCTGGACGTGATCGAGGGCGGTGATCATCAGCCCTCCCGCCGGGCCACGGCGAAGAGACGCCGGAAGGGGAAGGGCGTGCCGTGCGGACCGGCCGGGTAGGCCTCGCACAGGGCCGCCCGGTACTCGGCGACGAAGGCGTCCCGCTGCTCGGGCTCGTCGGCGAGCGCGGTCAGCACGGGCCGCAGTCCGGTCCCCTTCACCCAGTCGAGCACCGGGTCCTCGCCCGGGAGCAGGTGGATGTACGTCGTCTCCCACACGTCGGCCGCGCAGCCGAGGGAGGTCAGCCGCTCCAGGTAGGCCTCGGGGGTGGCGACGGCGTCGGCGTGGCGGAGGGTGCCGACGAGCCGGGCGCGCCAGCGCGGTGAATGGGCGAGTTCGCGCATGAGCCGGTGGCTGGGGGCGTCGAAGTTGCCCGGCACCTGGAAGGCGAGGGTGCCGCCCGGTTTCAGCCCGGCCACCCAGTCGGCGAACCGCTCGACGTGCCCCGGCACCCACTGGAGCGTGGCGTTGCTGATGATCAGGTCGTGGGGCTCGCCGGGCGTCCACGTCCGTGCGTCGGCGTGCCCGAAGTCGAGATGCCCGCCCCCGGACGTGGGCCCCTCGTGGTCGACGTGGGCTTTGTCGAGCATCTCGGGCGAGTTGTCGTAGCCGGTGATCCGGGCGGTGGGCCAGCGGGCGGCGAGCAGCGAGGTGACGTTGCCTGGGCCGCAGCCGAGGTCGGCGATGCGGGCCGGCTCCCCGGGCAGGTCGGGCACGCGGGCGAGGAGGTCGGTGAAGGGGCGGGCGCGGTGGCCGGCGTGACGGAGGTACTGGGCCGGGTCCCAGGTGGGGGCGGCTGCGGGCATGGGTTCTCCTGGTGTCCTGGTGGTGGCGGTGCGGGACGTACACCCAGCGTGATCCCCAAGGTATCTCGATGTCAAGAAACTGGACGTCAAGAGACTCTACGTCGACACAACCACTACACTGATCGTCATGGAGGACGAGGTCGATCGGCTGGTCGCAGCGTGGCGCCGGGAGCGCCCGGACCTCGACGTGGAACCGCTCGAGGTGCTCAGCCGCGTGAGCAGGCTGGCCCGGCATCTGGACCGGGCACGGCGGCTGGCGTTCGCGGAGCACAACCTGGAGCCGTGGGAGTTCGACGTCCTGACGGCCCTGCGCCGCGCGGGCACCCCGTACCAGCTCTCGCCGGGACAGCTCCTCACCCAGACCCTCGTCACCTCGGGCACGATGACGAACCGCATCGACCGCCTGGCCAAGAAGGGCCTGGTGGAGCGGCTCCCCGACCCCAGTGACCGCCGCGGCGTCCTGGTCCGGCTGACGGACGAGGGCCGGGACCGCGCGGACCAGGCCCTGGCGGGTCTGCTGGACCAGGAGCGCGCGATCCTCGCGGAGCTCTCCCGAGCCCAGCGCGGCGAGCTGGCGGCGCTGCTACGCCAGCTGACCGCCCCGTTCGACAACATCCCCGGCTAGATCCGCGGGTCCGACCCCGGCCCGCCGCGCCAGGGCGACGGCGGCGAGGGTGGAATGCACGCCGAGCTTGCCGAGAACGTTCTGCATGTGGGTCCGCACGGTGTGCGGCGACAGGAACAGGCGCTCGGCGACGGCCTTGCGCCCCAGCCCCGCGACCATGCACCGCAGCACTTCCCGCTCACGCGGAGTGAGCGACTCGACGAGCCGCTCGCTCTCGGTGCGGTGCTTGCGGGCGGCGGTGAGCTCCCGCAGCACACCCGTCAGCAGGGCGGGCGGCAGATGGGTCTCCTCCCGCAGCACGCCCCGGATGACCGAGAGGAGCCGGGACAGCGAGCAGTCCTTGGCGACCCAGCCGGAGGCGCCGGCCTGCAGGGCGAGCGCCGCCCGCCGCGGATCGTCCTTTGCGGCGAGCACGACGATCCGTACGTTCGGCTGCGCGGAGCGCACTCCCGTGACGAGGGATATCCCGTCGACGAGCCCGTCCTCGTTGCCCTCCTGCACGGGTACGGCCGGGCGGGCGCCCGGTACTTTGCCGCCCAGGTCGGCGTCCACGAGCAGCACGTCGAAGCGCCGTCCCTCGGCGACGGCGCGCTCCAGGCTGCGCAGCGCGGCCGGGCCGCTGCCGGCCGCGGAGACGTCGACATCGGGCTCGGCGGCCAGGGCCGCCGCGAGTGACTCGGCGAAGATGCGATGGTCGTCGACGACCAGGACTCGGATGCGAACCACGTAACCCCCTTCCCCAGTGCTCCCGAAGAGCAGGGGATACCCCATCGTCGGGGGTTGACACCACGCGGGTACGACGCCGGGGTGTCCGGGTCTGCCGCGTCCGACTGTCCGTCGGTGCCGCAGCAGCCTGTCCGGGTCGCCGCAGCCGCACGGCCGCCGCCGTGCAGTAACCGCCACCCCCACCCCGGGCGTCGTACCCGGCTGTCTCGCCCCCTGATCGGCACCGGCCCCCACCGGTGCTGTTCATCAGGGTACGGACGGGGGCCCGGAGCGGAAGGTTATTTGCAGAACTGACTGTCCGACGCGTTTATGGTGTGCCGCATGTTCCGTCTTGAGACAGAAGTCGACAAGGCCCGACGTGATCTGCTCCGCACACGCCTGCGGGACACGAACACAGCCGCCTCTCCGATCCTGCGCGCCCTGCGCGGGACACCCGGCGAACGGGACGTCCCGTTGCACGTGTGGGCTGTGAACGACACCGACGATCTCGCCGGCGGACTGGTCGGCTACACCTGGGCGACGTGGCTGCACGTGACATACCTGTGGGTCGACGAACGCCACCGCGGCCGGGGCCTGGGCGCACAACTCCTCGCGCAGGCAGAACACATCGCGACCACGTCCCGCGGCTGCGGCGCGGCCCGCCTGGAGACGTGGGACTTCCAGGCACCGCAGTTCTATGTGAAGCAGGGGTACGAGGTGGTGTGCGCGGTGCCGGACTATCCACCGGGGGTCACGGAGTACATGCTGACGAAGAGGCTGGGCTGAGGCGGCCGCTCATCGACCGGATGGCGTTGGTTCGCTTGAGTTATCCCCCCCACATGGTCAACGGGAGACACCGTGAACCGCCCCGCTCGGCTCGTGACAGCCGCGCTCACCGCTTCCGCGGGCCCTGCTGCTGACCGCCTGTGGCTCGGGGGGAGGTGACGGTTCGTCGTCTTCCGACAAGATCGCCGGTGCGGATTCGGGCGACAAGGCATCGGCTTCTCCTTCCGCTACCGCGGCGGAGGACGGGATCGATCGGCCGGAGATCAAGCTGCCCGGGGACATGAAGCTGGTGTTCGAGGGCCAGCAGACCGGCGACTCCGTGAAGGACGGGTCCAGGAAAACAGTCCGTCAACCGCTGACCGGGGATGAAGAAAAGCGGCGCCCTCGTACGGACGAGGGCGCCGCTTTCGTATGGTCGGTCAGTGGAGGCGGCGGGCGCCCGGGGACGGGACCGCTTCGAAGACGCGGGGGGTCGTGAAGCCCGCCGACGCGAAGGCCTCCGTCACCGTCTTGGTGATGGTGTCCACGTCCTGCTCCTCCGCGAGGACGATCGCCGAGCCGCCGAAGCCGCCGCCCGTCATGCGGGCGCCCAGGGCACCGTTGGCCAGGGCCGTGTCGACGACCAGGTCCAACTCCGGGCATGAGATGCGGAAGTCGTCTCGAAGGGAGGCGTGGCCTTCGATCAGGACCGGGCCGATCGCGCGGGTCTCGCCGGATTCGAGGAGGGAGACGACCCGTTCGACGCGTGCGTTCTCCGTGACGATGTGGCGGACCAGACGGCGGACCTCCTCCTCGTCGCCCAGGCGGGCCAGGGCCGCGTCCAGGTCGGCGTAGGGGATGTCCCGGAGCGCGTCGACGCCCAGCAGGGCCGCGCCCTTCTCGCAGCCGGCGCGGCGCTTGCCGTACTCGCCCTCGCTGTGGGAGTGCTTGACCTGCGTGTCCACGACCAGCAGGCGCATGCCCTCGGCCGCCAGGTCGAAGGGGATCTGCTTCTGTGAGAGGTCGCGCGTGTCGAGGAACAGGGCGTGGCCGGTCTCGCAGCAGGCCGACGCCGTCTGGTCCATGATGCCGACGGGGGCGCCGACGTAGACGTTCTCCGCGCGCTGGCACAGGCGGGCCAGTTGCCAGCCCTTCATACCCAGTTCGTACAGGTCGTTGAGGGCCAGCGCGACCACGACCTCCAGCGCCGCCGACGACGACAGGCCCGCGCCGGAGGGGACCGTCGAGGCGAGGTGGATGTCGGCGCCGGTGACCGGGTGGCCGGCCTCGCGCAGCGCCCACACCACACCCGACGGGTACGCCGTCCAGTTCCGGTCCGCCTCCGGCGCCAGCTCGTCGACGCGCAGCTCGACGACTCCGCCCTCGACGTCCGCCGAGTGCAGGCGCAGCACGCCGTCCGTGCGCCGGGAGACGGCCGCCACGGCGGTGTGCGGCAGCGCGAAGGGCATCACGAAGCCGTCGTTGTAGTCGGTGTGCTCACCGATGAGGTTGACGCGGCCCGGGGCCGCCCAGACACCCTCGGGGGCGGCTCCGTAGAGCTCCTCGAAACCGTCCCGCACCTGCTGTGCGCCCACTACTGCTCCCTTGCGATGTTCTGCGCGAAGTCCCACGCGTCCGCGACGATGCCCGCGAGGTCCGCGCGGGACGGGTTCCAGCCCAGTTTCTCGCGGGCGGTGGCGGCCGAGGCCACCAGGACCGCCGGGTCGCCGCCCCGGCGGGGGGCCACGACCTCGGGGATCGGGTGGCCCGTGACCCGGCGGACGGTCTCGATGACCTCGCGGACCGAGAAGCCGCTGCCGTTGCCGAGGTTGCAGATCAGGTGTTCGCCGGGGGCGGCGGCCGTCAGGGCGAGCAGGTGGGCCTCGGCCAGGTCCGCGACGTGGATGTAGTCGCGGACGCAGGTGCCGTCGGGTGTCGCGTAGTCGTCGCCGAACACCGAGATCGACTCGCGCCTGCCCTGCGCCACCTGGAGGACCAGCGGGATCAGGTGCGACTCGGGGTCGTGGCGCTCGCCGTACTCGCCGTAGGCGCCCGCCACGTTGAAGTAGCGAAGGGAGACCGCGGCCAGGCCGTGCGCCGCCGCCTCGCCCGTGATCATGTGGTCGACGGCGAGCTTCGAGGCGCCGTACGGGTTCGTGGGGGACGTGGGCGCCGACTCGACGATCGGGACCTGCTCCGGCTCGCCGTACGTCGCCGCCGTCGAGGAGAAGACCAGCTTGCGCACGCCCGCCTCGCGCATCGCGGCCAGCAGCGCCATGGTGCCGGCGACGTTGTTGTCCCAGTACTTCTCCGGCTTCACGACCGACTCGCCGACCTGCGAGAACGCGGCGAAGTGCAAGACGCCGTCGAAGGAGGAGTCCACCCATTTGGCGGCATCGCGGATGTCGCCCTCGACGAACGACGCGCCCGCCGGGACGCCCTCGCGGAAGCCCGTGGAGAGGTTGTCGAGGACGACGACCTCGTGACCGGCCTCCAGCAGGTGCTGTGCGACCACGCTGCCGACGTATCCCGCGCCGCCTGTCACCAGGTACTTTCCGCTCATGAACTCGCTACCTCTCGCAGTCGCTCGGCCGCGTGCTCCGGCGGCACGTCGTTGATGAACACGTTCATGCCGGACTCGGAACCCGCGAGGAACTTCAGCTTGCCGGAAGTGCGGCGGATGGTGAAAAGCTCGAGGTGGAGCGCGAAGTCCTCGCGCACGACCCCGTCGAACTCCTCCAGCGCGCCGAACGGGGCCTGGTGCCAGGCCGCGATGTACGGCGTCGGGGGCTCACTCTCACCGAAGATCCGGTC
Organism: Streptomyces sp. NPDC002130; assembly: GCF_040296465.1. Classification (NCBI taxonomy): domain Bacteria; kingdom Bacillati; phylum Actinomycetota; class Actinomycetes; order Kitasatosporales; family Streptomycetaceae; genus Streptomyces; species Streptomyces sp. NPDC002130. The sequence goes on along the minus strand of NZ_JBEOXI010000291.1, from coordinate 3,156 downwards.
GAAGCGCCTCAAGAGTTCCAGATAGACCTTGGGGAACTCTGTGCGCGCGCCCTCGTCCAGGCCGAGCAGGTCGGGCACGCGGCGCTTGGGGTACAGGTGGACCTCGTACGGCCAGTGCGCCGCGTACGGCACGAAGGCCACCCAGTGTTCACCCTCCAGGACGACCCGCTCGCCGGCGAGTTCACGCTCCAGGATCGCGTCGAAGAGGTTCTCCCCGCCCGTCATCTCCTTGTGGGTGGCTGCCGAGCGGAGCATCAGCGCGGTGCGGGGGGTGGTGAAGGGGTAGGCGTAGATCTGGCCGTGCGGGTGGCCGAGGGTCACGCCGATCTCGGCGCCCCGGTTCTCGAAGCAGAAGACCTGCTGGACGGCGGGGAGATGGGACAGCTCCGACGTGCGGTCCGTCCAGGCCTCCAGCACCAGGCGCGCCTGCTCCTCGGTGAGGTCGGCGAAGGACGCGTTGTGGTCGGAGGTGAAGCAGACGACCTCGCAGCGGCCCGAGTCGCCGGCGAGCGAGGGGAACCGGTTCTCGAAGACGACGACGTCGTAGGACGAGTCGGGGATCTCGCTCAGGCGATCGCCCGCCGACGGGCACAGGGGGCACTCGTCGGCCGGGGGGTGGTAGGTGCGGCCCTGACGGTGCGAGGCGATGGCGACGGAGTCGCCGAGGAGGGGGTCGCGGCGGATCTCGGACGTGGTGACGGTGCGGTCCAGCGGCCGGCGGTCGGTCGCGTCCCGCACGCTGTCGTCACGCAGGTCGTAGTAGATGAGCTCGCGACCGTCGGCCAGCCGGGTCGAGGTCTTCTTCACGCCGGACTCCTTGTCCTTCAAACAGAACCCAACATATAAAAACACTACCCTCCCCAATCGTCAACATCACAATCCAACAAAGTGCATCAAAGGCCGGGTTCAATTGCTGAACGCGGAGAAGAAGATCCCGCGAGGTATCGGTTCGCGCAAAGAAGCGAGGGCTCATGCACACCCCCACATATCTGTCGGCCGAGCTGCGACTCCCCACGAACTGGCTCGACTACACGATCCTCGGCATCTACTTCCTCGTCGTCCTCGGCATCGGCTTCGCCGCCCGGCGCTCGGTGAAGACCAGTCTCGACTTCTTCCTCTCCGGCCGTTCCCTGCCCGCCTGGGTCACCGGTCTCGCGTTCATCGCGGCCAACCTGGGCGCGACCGAGATCCTGGGCATGGCCGCCAACAGTGCCCAGTACGGCGTCTACACCACGCACTGGTACTGGATCGGCGCCATCCCGGCCATGGTCTTCCTCGGCCTGGTGATGATGCCCTTCTACTACGGCTCCAAGGTCCGCTCGGTCCCGGAGTTCCTGCTGATGCGCTTCGACCGGGCGGCGCACCTGCTCAGTTCGATCCTCTTCGCCTTCGCCGCCATCCTCATCGCCGGCGTCAACCTCTACGCCCTGGCCATCGTCGTCGAGGCGCTGCTGGGCTGGCCGGAGTGGGTGGCGATCGTCGTCGCCGGGTTCTTCGTCCTCGCCTACATCACCCTCGGCGGCCTGTCCTCGGCGATCTACAACGAGGTCCTGCAGTTCTTCGTGATCCTGGCGGCGCTCATCCCCATCTCCGTTCTCGGCCTGAAGAAGGTCGGCGGCTGGGACGGCCTGTCCGACTCCCTCACCGAGAGCCGCGGCGCCGACTTCATGACCTCCTGGGGCGGCACGGGCATCGGCAGCGACAACCCGCTCGGCGCGAACTGGCTGACGATCGTCCTGGGCCTCGGCTTCGTCCTCTCCTTCGGCTACTGGACGACGAACTTCGCCGAAGTGCAGCGCGCGCTGTCCGCGAAGAACCTCTCGGCGGCCCAGCGCACCCCGCTGATCGCCGCGTTCCCGAAGATCTTCATCGTGTTCCTGGTGATGATCCCGGGCCTGGTCGCCGCGGTGCTGGTGCCGAAGATCGGCACGTCCGGCTCCGACCTCCAGTACAACGACGCGATCCCCTACCTGATGTCCCAGCTGCTGCCCAACGGTGTGCTGGGCATCGCCGTCACCGGCCTGCTCGCGGCGTTCATGGCGGGCATGGCGGCGAACGTGTCGTCCTTCAACACCGTGTTCACCACGGACATCTGGGCGAAGTACGTGGTGAAGGGCCGCGAGGACGAGTACTACGTCCGCTTCGGCCGCCTCATCACCGCGATCGGCGTCCTGGCCTCCATCGGCACGGCGTTCCTCGCCCGCTCGTTCTCCAACATCATGGCCTACCTCCAGACGCTGTTCTCCTTCTTCAACGTGCCGATGTTCGTCGTCTTCATCATTGGCATGTTCTGGAAGCGGGCGTCCATGAAGTCGGGCTTCTGGGGGCTGATCGCGGGCACCACCGCCGCGATGGTCAACTACTTCGTCCTCTACAAGCGGGACATCGTCGACATCCCCTCCGACCAGGGGGCCAACTTCGTCTCGGCGATCGCCGGCTTCGTCGCGGGCGCGGTCGTCATGGTGGCGGTGTCGCTGTTCACCGCGCCGAAGCCCACGGAGGAGCTGCAGGGGCTGGTCTACGGCACACGCTCGCCCGGCATGGCGGAGCCACCGGCCCCCGGGGACGAGGCCTGGTACCGCAAGCCGGCCCTGCTGGGCTGGGGCGCGGTCGTCCTGGCCGCGGCCTGCTACATCCCGTTCTCGTTCTGACCGAACCCCGACCGAGGAGTGTGATCGCACATGTCCGAGTTCTACTCCGAGAAGGACCTGCAACGGGAAGTCACCGAACTGCAGGGCAAGTCGGCGACCGCCGCGCGGCTGTTCGACATCCGGCGGATCATCGGCGGGCTGTTCGTGGTCTACGGCGTGATCGTCACGATCGCCGGCTTCACGGCGTCCGACGCCGACATCGACAAGGCGGAGGGGGTCAACATCAACCTGTGGACCGGGCTGGGGATGCTGCTGCTGGGCCTGTTCTTCCTGGCGTGGCTGAAGCTGAGGCCTGCGGCGCCGGCACCTCCGGGGGTTGAACCGGAGGACGACGCGCGGGTGGAGTGAACCGGGGTGCCCCAGTTCGCGGCGTCGGTGCCGAGGCCGGGTGGGTGCGCAGCCCGGCGGAGCGGGGTGCCGCTGCGCCCACCCGTGCCGCCCCAGGCGGCACGCATGCCCGCAGCTGGGGCAGAGCGCGCCCGCGCCCGCGTACGGCGAGAAGGGG
>NZ_JBEOXI010000290.1:0-9399 GCF_040296465.1 Streptomyces sp. NPDC002130 | reverse complement strand
CGTGCGGTGAAGACTCGACACCTCCACCACACCGGAGGTCTTCGCCATGATCAAGCCCGGCCGGTGTCAACAACGCTCGTGATCAATACACCTAGCGCTCGGCGACGCCGTAGAACAGTTCCTCCACCACACCGCGCGCCCGGCGTGCCGTGCGGCGGTACGCGTCCAGCATGTCGCCCGCGTGGCCCGGGCCGTAGCCCAGGTACCTGCCCACGGCGGCCAGTTCCCGGGGTTCGGTCGGGAACGTGTCCCCGGCCCGGCCGCGGACCAGCATCACCGCGTTGCGGACGCGGGTCGCGAGGACCCAGGCCTCGTCGAGGGTCGCCGCGTCGTCGTCCGTGATGAGCCCGGCGGTGCGGGCGGCCGCCAGGGCCTCGCGGGTGCGGGTGGTGCGCAGCCCCGGCTCCGTCGATCCGTGCCGCAGTTGCATGAGCTGCACGGTCCACTCCACGTCGGACAGGCCGCCCGGCCCGAGCTTGGCGTGCAGCTTGGGGTCGGCGCCGCGCGGCAGCCGCTCGGACTCCATGCGGGCCTTGAGACGCCGGATCTCGCGCACGGCCTCGTCGGTGAGCCCGTCCGCCGGGTAGCGCAGCGGGTCGATCAGCCCGATGAAGCGGCGGCCCAGCTCCTCGTCGCCGGCGACGGGCTCGGCCCGCAGCAGCGCGTGCGACTCCCAGGTCTGGGCCCACCGGCGGTAGTACGCCTCGTACGAGGTGAGGGTGCGGACCAGCGGGCCGGACTTGCCCTCCGGGCGCAGGTCGGCGTCGATGAGCAGGGGCGGGTCGGCGCTGGGGAGCTGCAGCAGGCGGCGCATCTCGGAGACGACCTTGTTGGCCGCCTGGGAGGCCTCCCGCTCGTCGACGCCCTCGCGCGGTTCGTGCACGAACAGCACGTCCGCGTCGGAGCCGTAGCCCAGCTCGTGGCCGCCGAACCGGCCCATGCCGATGATCGCGAACCGGGTGGGCAGGTCGTCGCCCCAACCGTCCCGTACCACCGCGCGGAGCGTGCCGGCGAGGGTCGCCGCCGTCAGGTCGGACACCGCCGCCCCGACGCGGTCCACCAGGGCGCCCTGGTCGGCCTCGGCGGGCTGCTCCTCGGTGCCGTAGGAGCCGACGATGTCGGCGGCGGCCGTGCGGAACAGCTCGCGGCGGCGCACTCCGCGGGCCGCCGTGACGGCCTGGGCGGCGCCGTCGGCCCGGCGCACGGCGGCGAGTATCTCCTGCTCCAGGTGGGCGCGCGGCCGCGGTTCCAGACCGCTGCCGTCCCCGTCGCCGAGCAGCGCGACCGCCTCCGGGGCGCGCATCAGCAGGTCGGGCGCGAGCCGGCCGGCGGACAGCACACGGGCGAGGTTCTGTGCGGCGGCGCCCTCGTCCCGCAGGAGCCGCAGGTACCAGGGGGTCTTGCCGAGCGCGTCCGAGACCTTGCGGAAGCCCAGCAGGCCCGCGTCCGGGTCGGCCGAGTCGGCGAACCAGCCCAGCAGCACGGGGAGCAGGGTGCGCTGGATGGCGGCCTTGCGGGTGACGCCGGAGGCCAGCGCCTCCAGGTGGCGCAGGGCGGAGGCGGGGTCGGCGTAGCCGAGGGCGACCATGCGCTCCCGGGCCGCCTCGGTGCTCAGCCGGGCCTCGCCGGTCGCGAGCTGGGCGACCGCGTCGAGCAGCGGCCGGTAGAAGAGCTTCTCGTGCAGCCGGCGTACGACACCCGCGTGCCGCCGCCACTCGCGGTGCAGGTCGGCGACCGGGTCCGCACGCAGGCCCAGGGAGCGGCCGATGCGGCGCAGCTCGGCCTCGTCCTCGGGGACGAGGTGGGTGCGGCGCAGCCGGAACAGCTGGATGCGGTGCTCCATGGAGCGCAGGAAGCGGTAGGCCTCGTCGAGCTGGGCCGCGTCGGACCGGCCGACGTAGCCGCCGGCGGCGAGGGCCCCCAACGCGTCCAGGGTCGTACCGCTGCGCAGGGAGGTGTCGGCCCGGCCGTGCACCAGCTGGAGCAGCTGCACGGCGAACTCGACGTCCCGGAGGCCGCCCGGCCCCAGCTTCAGCTGGCGGTCGACCTCGCCGACGGGAATGTTCTCCACGACCCGGCGGCGCATCTTCTGCACGTCGGGCACGAAGTTCTCGCGCTCGGCGGCCTTCCACACCAGGGGCTGGACGGCGGCGACGTACTCCGCGCCGAGGTCGAGGTCGCCGGCGACCGGGCGGGCCTTGAGCAGCGCCTGGAACTCCCACGTCTTGGCCCAGCGCTGGTAGTAGGCGAGGTGGCTGGACACGGTCCGCACGAGGGGGCCGTTGCGGCCCTCGGGCCGGAGGTTGGCGTCGACGGGCCAGATGGAGCCCTCGACGGTGGTCTCGGAGCAGATCCGCATCATGTGCGAGGCGAGCCGGGTCGCGGCGCGCACGGCCTTGGTCTCGTCGGTGCCCTCGGTGGCCTCCCCGACGAAGATGACGTCCACGTCGGAGACGTAGTTCAGCTCGTGGCCGCCGCACTTGCCCATCGCGATGACCGCGAGCCGGCACTGCTCGGCGTCCTCCGGCGCGGCCGCCTCGGCGATGGAGAGGGCGGCGCGCAGGGTGGCGGTGGCGAGGTCGGCGAGCTCGGCGGCGGATTCGGCGACGCCGGTGGTGCCGCAGACGTCGCGGGCGGCGATGGACAGCAGGCAGCGCCGGTAGGCGACGCGCAGCGAGACCGGGTCGGTGGCCTCCGCGAGGCCGGCCTCGAACTCCTCCACCCCGGGGTGCAGGTCGTACGCCTCGTACATGACGAGTGCCTGCCAGTCGTCCGGGTGCCGGGTGAGGTGGTCGGCGAGGGCGGTGGAGGCGCCGAGGACACCGAGGAGACGGTCGCGCAGCGGCTTGGAGGAGATCAGCGTGTCGAGCAGTTCCCGGCGGGCGCCGGGGCCGTGCTGGGCCTCCAGCAGCCGGACGAGTCCGAGCAGCGCGAGATCTGGGTCTGCGGTGGCGCCCAGCGCCTCCAGCAGGACCGGGTCGTCGCGCAGGGGCGCGAGCTCGGGGCTGTCCAGGAGCCGTTCGGCGGCGGAGGCGTCGGTGAAGCCGTGCCGCAGCAGCCGTGTGAAGGTGCTGCTCCTGCGCCCCGGCACCGCCGTCATCCGGGCCTCCTTCGCACTGTTCCTCGGACATGCATCGGATCAAGGTCGTACGGCTTTGAGCCTAACCGCACGGGCCGGGGGAAGCGCCGGGGAGTTCGGCGGGCGGACGGGGCGTGCGGGATGCGGGGATGAGGGCCCGCACCTGCGCACGGGCCCGGAAGCGGCCCTCGTGGGCGGTCGGGGCGTGCGGCTACGGGAACGGGCCATGGCGTCGGAGACGAGGTACGGCGGTTTCTGGCCACAGGGGGTACGGGAGGGCCATTTCCGTCACGGTACGGGTCCGGCCGGTGTCCACTCGGTGGCGCCGCACGCCGTTATCGGCTTCGGTGAGGGGAGCCGTTCCGCCCGGCTTCAGCCGGACGAGGTGAGCGGTTCTCATGAGGCCGGACGAAGGAGTCATGCCGTGGACATCACGCTCGAAGTCATCCCGTTGCCCGTGTCCGACATCGACCGTGCGCGGGACTTCTACCGGGACAAGGTCGGCTTTCACGTGGACATCGACCAGGAGGTCATGCCCGGGATGCGGATCGTCCAGCTGACCCCTCCGGGTTCCGGCTGTTCGATCGCCCTGGGCGAGTCCATCTGGCAGATGACGCCCGGCCCGACCCCGGCTCCGGGCTCCTACCAGGGCCTGCAGCTGTGCGTCGCCGACATCAAGGCGGCCCACGCGGAGCTGGTCGCGCGCGGGCTCGACGTCTCGGAGCCGGTCCAGTACTCCCCGGACGACGGCGCCACGTTCATGCACTTCCAGGACCCGGACGGCAACGGGTGGGCGGTGCAGGAGTACCGGCGCAGGGCCACGGAGCCGCTGCATCAGCTGCTGGCCGACCTGAAGCGGAAGCAGGCCTGAGGCCCCGGGGGGAACCGGTCAGGAATCGAGAAGCACGTCCAGCGGGGCGCGATTAGCGTCGCTGTCATGACTTCCATCGCATCCGTCACCCTCGAGGTGGCCGACCCCGCCGCCGCCGACCGCTTCTACTCCGCCGCCTTCGGTCTGGGCGAGCGGCTGCGCCTGCGGGCGTCGGAGGCACCGACCTCCGGCTTCCGCGGGTTCACGCTGTCGCTCGTGGTCCCCCAGCCGGCCGATGTGGACGCGCTCGTCGACGCGGCCGTGCGGGCCGGGGCGACGACGCTGAAGCCCGCGGCCAAGTCGCTGTGGGGCTACGGGGGCGTCGTACAGGCCCCGGACGGGACGATCTGGCAGCTCGCGTCGTCCTCGAAGAAGAACACCGGCCCGGCGACCGGGCGGGTGGACGACTTCGTGCTGCTGCTCGGCGTGGAGGACGTGAGGGCCAGCAAGCAGTTCTACGTCGATCACGGCCTGGCCGTGGGCAAGAGCTTCGGCTCCAAGTACGTCGAGTTCGCCGCCGACGGCCCCGTCAAGCTGGCCCTGTACAAGCGCCGCGGCCTCGCCAAGGTCGCCGGCGTCTCCCCCGACGGCACCGGCTCCCACCGCCTCACCATCACCGGCGACGCCGGACCGTTCACCGACCCGGACGGTTTCGCGTGGACGACGGCTTCGGAGAGCGCGTCGGTGTGAGCGGTGGCCGAGGGCTCAGGCGGCGGGCGGGGCTGTCGCGTGGCGTGTCTGCTGGATCAGGACGGTAGTGGCTCGTTCCAGGAGTGCGCAGAGCGCGGCGTGTTCGGAAGGCGTGAACGCGTCGGTGAGTGCGCGCTCAAGGATGATCACCTCCTGGTAGGCGCGGTCAAGGAGCGCCTCACCCTCGTCGGTCAGGGTGGCGATCTGGACCTTGGCGTGCACCGGGGACGTCTCGCGGCGGATGAGTTCCTTGGTCTCCATGTTGGTCAGCACGCTGCTCATGCTCTGCTGCGTCACCCCGCAGGAGCGGGCCAGTTGGGCGCCGGACATGCCGCCTTCGCGCGAGAGGGCCAGCAGCACGGTGTACTGCGTCATGGTCAGCCCGTAGGCGCGCAGCACTGCCTCGTGGTGCGCCATCAACGCCTGCTCCGACCGCCTGATCCGGGTACAGAGGGACTCCTCGACCGGGGCTTCCATCATGTACTCCCACTCCATTGACAGGTTCATGGGTTGACTCAGGAACCTTATATACCTACCGTCCTCGACTATAAGGATACTGAGTCGACACAAGGGGCTGTAACCATGAAGGCTGTCCTCCTCGACACCGAGGACCACTACCGAGTCGCCGAACTCGATGAGCCCACCCCCGGCCCCGGCGAGGTGGCGATCCGAGTCGCCTACGCCGGGATCCAGTGGGGGGACACCATGGTCCGGGACGGCCACTTCGCCGTGCCGCGCCCCTTCGTCCCCGGCTTCGAGGCGTCCGGGCACATCGCCGCGGTCGGCGAGGGCGTCGACGCAGGCCGTGTCGGTGCGCCCGTGGCCGCGCTGACCACGGCAGGCGCCTATGCCGAGGTGGTCCTGGCACCCGCCGCGCTCAGCCTGGACACCGGCGACCTGCCGCTGCGGACGGCCGCAGGTCTCGGCTGGGGCGCACCGACCGCCTACGACCTGATCAACACCACCGCGCAGGTACGGCCCGGCGAAAGCGTGCTGATCCACGCCGCGGCCGGCTCAGTCGGCACGCTCGCCGCCCAGTTCGCCCGGCTGGCCGGGGCCGGCCGGATCGTCGGTGTCGCCGGCAGTGCCGCCAGGGCCGACTACGCCGCCCAGTTCGGCTACGACCAGGTCCTGCTGCGCGAAGAGTTCCCGACCACGCTCGGCACCGAACGCTTCGACGTGATCCTCGACCCGGTCGGCGGTGTGACCCGCCGCGCCGGACTGGAGCAGCTCGCCACACACGGCCGACTCGCGGTGTTCGGCAACCTCAGCACCTACGAACCCGTCCTGGCCGACACCAACGACCTGCTCATGCATGGCAAGTCACTCATGACGTACAACAGCAATCTGCTCAGCCAGACCCACCCGGAGCGCCTCGCCGACAGCGCCCGCCGCGCACTCGCTCTCGTCGTAGACGGCAAGGTGCGCGTGGACATCACCGCCGAATACGGCATGGCAGACCTGGCCACCGCCATACAGCGGCTCGCCGAGGGCGCCACCCAGGGCAAGAGCATCCTCCGCGTCGCCTGACAACACGCCGAAAGCGTGCTGGGGCAGCGACCCAGGTCGCTGTCCCGGCCTGCCGCTGCCCGGACAGCCACACCATTCGCGTCAAACCTCGAAGGACTTCCGAAGCTGACGACCACTTAGCTGCAGCTGGCTGGGATCCTGCCTGACGGCCCAGAGACGGCCCAAAGGCATCGAAGCACCGTGGGGCCGACGCTCCATGATCGTCGGCCCCACAGGCCGAATCAGCTCGGTGCCCACCCTGACCTGGGTCTACAGCGCCGGAAGGTTCTTGCGCAGCTCGAACGCCGTGACCTCGGACCGGTACTCCTCCCACTCCTGCCGCTTGTTGCGCAGGAAGAAGTCGAACACGTGCTCACCCAGCGTCTCGGCGACGAGGTCGCTGCGTTCCATGAGGGTCAGGGCCTCGCCGAGGTTCTGCGGGAGCGGCTCGATGCCCATGGCGCGGCGCTCCGCGTCGGAGAGGGCCCAGACGTCGTCCTCGGCGCCCGGCGGGAGCTCGTAGCCCTCCTCGATGCCCTTGAGGCCGGCGGCCAGCAGCAGCGCGTACGCCAGGTACGGGTTCGCGCCGGAGTCGATGGAGCGGACCTCCACCCGCGCCGAGCCCGTCTTGCCGGGCTTGTACATCGGGACGCGGACGAGCGCCGAGCGGTTGTTGTGGCCCCAGCAGATGTACGAGGGGGCCTCGCCGCCCGCGCCCGCGGTGCGCTCCGCGCCGCCCCAGATGCGCTTGTAGGAGTTGACCCACTGGTTGGTGACCGCGGAGATCTCCGCGGCGTGCCGCAGCAGGCCCGCGATGAAGGAGCGGCCCACCTTGGAGAGCTGGTACTCGGAGCCGGACTCGTAGAAGGCGTTGCGGTCGCCCTCGAAGAGCGACAGGTGCGTGTGCATGCCGCTGCCCGGGTGCTCGGAGAAGGGCTTCGGCATGAACGTCGCGTGCACGCCCTGCTCCAGGGCCACCTGCTTCATGACGAGGCGGAACGTCATGACGTTGTCGGCCGTGGACAGCGCGTCGGCGTAGCGGAGGTCGATCTCCTGCTGGCCCGGCGCGCCCTCGTGGTGGGAGAACTCCACCGAGATGCCCATCGACTCCAGCATGGTGATCGCCTGGCGGCGGAAGTCCATGCCGACGTTGGTCGGGGTGTGGTCGAAGTAACCGGAGTTGTCGGCCGGAGTGGGGCGGGAGCCGTCCAGCGGGCGGTCCTTCAGCAGGAAGAACTCGATCTCCGGGTGGGTGTAGAAGGTGAAGCCCAGGTCGGAGGTGCGGGCCAGGGCGCGCTTGAGCACGTAGCGCGGGTCGGCGAAGGACGGGGAGCCGTCCGGCATGAGGATGTCGCAGAACATCCGGGCCGTGCCCGGGGCCTCCGCGCGCCACGGCAGGATCTGGAAGGTCGACGGGTCCGGCTTGGCGATCATGTCGGACTCGTAGACCCGGGCGAAGCCCTCGATCGCGGAGCCGTCGAAGCCGATGCCCTCGTCGAAGGCCTGCTCCAGCTCGGCCGGGGCCACGGCGACGGACTTGAGGAAGCCCAGGACGTCCGTGAACCACAGGCGTACGAACCGGATGTCGCGCTCCTCCAACGTCCGGAGCACGAACTCCTGCTGCTTGTCCATCTTCCGCTTCCCCATCCTTGCTGGTCAGGCCGCCTTCTCTTCCGTACCACGGGAGGCGGTCGGGCACCTGAGCATCCCACCACACCACCATTTCGTACGCGTTGCGGACCATGATCGCCCGGCTGACCCGGGGCCGAACGCGTCACGTACGGCAGGTGAACTGCTCTTCCGCCCATAGTGCCTGCTCGCACCGACATCCGTAACGGCCGGTTCCTCTCGTCGCTCCGCCCACTTAATTTGCATCTCATATGCAACTTTAAATAGCGTGCGCGCAGCCGAGCCTTGAGGAGGCCTGATGCTGTCCGAACAGTCCGCCGCCACCGTCCGTGCCACGCTCCCCGCCGTCGGGGCCGCCCTCGGCACGATCACCGAGCGCTTCTACGCCGGGCTGTTCGCGGCCCACCCGGAGCTGCTGCGGGACCTGTTCAACCGGGGCAACCAGGTCTCCGGCACCCAGCGCCAGGCGCTCGCCGGGTCCATCGCCGCGTTCGCGACCCACCTGCTGGACCGTCCGGAGCAGCGCCCCGACGCGATGCTGCAGCGCATCGCCCACAAGCACGCCTCACTCGGCGTCACGCCGGAGCAGTACGCCGTCGTCCACGAGCACCTGTTCGCCGCCATCGCCGACGTGCTCGGCGACGCCGTCACGCCCGAGGTCGCCGCCGCCTGGGAGGAGGTCTACTGGCTGATGGCGAACGCCCTGATCGCCGTGGAGCAGCGGCTGCGCGAGGAGCGCGGCGGGCACACCTGGCGGTCCTGGGAGGTCGTCGAGCGGGTCGCCGAGACCGACGACGTCGCCACGTTCCGGCTGCGGCCGGCCGACGGCGGTGTGGTGCGGGAGTTCCGCGCGGGCCAGTACGTCTCCGTCCGCGCCGCCCTCGCGGACGGCGCCCGGCAGATACGGCAGTACAGCCTGTCCGGGGCGCCCGGCCCCGGCCTGCGGCAGATCAGTGTGAAGCGCGTGCGCGAGGCCGGCGCCCCCGACGGCGAGGTCTCGAACCACCTGCACGCGCGCGTGCGGGTGGGTGACCTCCTGGAGCTGTCCGAGCCGTACGGCGACCTGGTCCTGGACGGCGGTCCCGACACGCCGCTGCTGCTGGCCTCGGCGGGCATCGGCGTGACCCCGATGGCGGCGATGCTGGCGCACCTCGCCGACTCGGGACACCGCGCCCCGGTCACCGTCGTGCACGCCGACCGCTCCCCCGCCACCCACGCCCTGCGCACCGACCACGAGGCCTACGCCGCCAAGCTGCCCGACGTGGCCGTCCACCTCTGGTACGAGCAGGACGCCCCGGCAGGCACGCACTCCGGGCTGGTCGACCTCGCCGATGTCGCGCTCGCCCCGGGCACGCGCGCGTACCTGTGCGGTCCGCTCCCGTTCATGCGGGCGGTGCGGACCCAGCTGATCGCCAAGGGCGTGGCCCCCGCCGACATCCACTACGAGGTGTTCGGCCCGGACCTGTGGCTGGCCGGGCAGGCCTAGGGCCTGTCGTTTGGATCAGCCCACGGACGCGGGGCCTGGCACGCGCATCTGCGGCGTTGTCGTCGGTCACCGACGCTCCGCGTCGACTCCCTCCTCCGCCTTGCAGCTCCACGCACCAGGCCCCGCTCACCGGCG
>NZ_JBEOXI010000289.1:0-9441 GCF_040296465.1 Streptomyces sp. NPDC002130 | reverse complement strand
GGCGTGCGTGCACACCAGCCCCACCCGATGGCGCGCGGCGACCTCCGCCAGCCCTGGATCGACCCCGCCCCACGCGTCGTCACCGCAGACCCCGCCCGGACGGTCCCGGCCCGTACCGTCGACAACAGGTTCTGGGTCTCGTACGGCGACTGGTCCGGCGGCACGGCGAAGGGCACCCGGGCCGTCGCGGGCGCCCGCCCGGGCGTGGTCATCGCCAAGCCCGCCGGGACGGTCGACTACACGGACCCGCACACCGGCATCAAGGCCGCCTGGGAGTACGCCACCTGGACGTCCCCCGTCCACCGGCTCGCCGTCCCGGCGACCGAGGCGATCGTCTCCTGGAACGCGCACACTCCGGCCGGCACCTGGATCCAGGCCGAGATCAAGGCCAACTACACCGACGGCTCCAGCACGCCCTGGTACGTGATGGGCCGCTGGGCGGCCGGCGACCGGGACATCCGGCGCACCTCGGTCGACGACCAGAGCGACGACAAGAGCACGGTCTGGACCGACACGCTGGCGATCGACGATCCGTCGACCGGCCTGCGCCTGGCCTCCTACCGGCTGCGCCTGACCCTTCACCGCAAGCCCGGCACCAAGGCCACCCCCACCGTGTGGCGGCTCGGCGCCATGGGCTCGGACGTGCCCGACCGCTTCACCGTCCCGCCGTCCGCACCCGGCCTCGCGAAGGAGCTGGCCGTCCCGCGCTACTCCCAGGAGATCCACAAGGGCCGGTACCCCGAGTACGACAACGGCGGCGAGGCCTGGTGCAGCCCGACCTCCTCCCAGATGATCATCGAGTACTGGGGCGGCCGGCTCACCGCCGGGCAACTGGCCTGGGTCGATCCCGCGTACGACGACCCGCAGGTGTGCCACGCGGCCCGCTTCACCTACGACCACCAGTACGCGGGCTGCGGCAACTGGCCCTTCAACGCCGCCTACGCGGCCACCTTCAAGGATCTCCAGGGCGTGGTCACCCGGCTCGGCTCGGTCACCGAACTGGAGACGCTGATCGCCGCGGGCATCCCGGCCATAACGTCCCAGTCGTTCCTGAAGGAGGAGCTGACCGGCGCCGGGTACGGCACCGCAGGGCACCTGATGACCGTCGTCGGCTTCACCGCCGACGGTGACGTGATCGCCAACGACCCCTTCTCGGCGACCAACGAGGCCGTGCGGCGCGTATACCGGCGGCGCGAGTGGGAGAACATCTGGCTCCGCACCAAGCGGTACAACGCCTCCGGCAAGGTCGTCTCGGGCACCGGCGGCGTCTGCTACCTGTACTTCCCGGCCCGCCCGAACGCGGCCCAGCGCACGGCCCTGGCGGCCGTGGGCGTACGGGTGTGACCGAGCTTACGGCCGCAAAAGCCGCCTCAGGTGGCAAGGTGGACGGAACTCCGGGGGGAATCCGTCCGCACCACCGACCCAGCGAGCAGCCATGACCGCACAGTCAGCCACCGCCCACCGCGCCCGCACCGGCGGCCCCCGGGACGACGGCCCGAAGATCGTCGAGCACCTCATGGGCTGGGTCCTCGTCGTGGTCGTCGCGATGCTCGTGACCCGGCTCGGGCTGCTGTGACCTGACCCACGGCCCGACGGTGAGGCCTGCCATACTGCGGAGGTCCCACCCCGCCCGTTGAGACCAGGGTCGAAATTGAATATCAGCCCCCAGCCTGCCGCGCGCCCCAGGGCCCGCGGCACCGAGCGCTCGATGGCGCGCCGTGCCGAACTCATCGCCATCGGGCGGAGGTTGTTCGCCGACACGTCGTACGACGCCCTGTCGATGGACGACATCGCCCGGCAGGCGCACGTCGCCAAGGGGCTGATCTACTACTACTTCCAGTCCAAGCGCGGCTACTACCTGGCCATCGTCCAGGACTCGGTCACCGAGCTGCTCACTCTCGCGGCGAGCGGTCTGGAACTGCCCCCGGTCGACCGGGCCCAGCGCACGATCGACAGCTATCTGCGCTACGCCGAGCACAACCAGGCCGCGTACCGCACGATCGTGAGCGGCGGCGTCGGCTTCGACACCGAGGTGCACGCCATCCGCGACGGCGTGCGCGAGGCCGTCGTGACCACCATCGCCGAGGGCGTGTACGGCCGCGTCGACATCACCCCGCTGGCGCGGATGGGCCTGCTGTCCTGGGTGTGCAGCGTCGAGGGCGCCACGCTCGAGTGGATCGACCGCCCCGAACTCCCCCGCGACACCATGTGCGAGCTGCTGGTGAAGACCCTCGGCGGCGCCCTGCGCGCGATCGAGGAACTCGACCCGGCCCACCCGGCCCCGCAGCCCGCGCGCCGGGGCCTGTGAAGGAGGGGCGGAGGGCCGCCGCGGACCCCCTGCCCTGTCCGTGCCCTACCTGATCGCCTTGATCAGCTCCCCGTTCGCCGTGTCGCCGCTCAGCTCCCAGAAGAACGTGCCGCCCAGGCCCTGCTGGTTCTTGTAGTTCATCTTGGTGCCGATGGTCGCCGGGGTGTCGTAACTCCACCAGTTGCCGCCGCACTTGGCGTACGCCGTGCCGGCCACCGTCCCCGTCGCCGGGCACGTGGCCTTGAGCACCTTGTAGTCCTCGATGCCCTGCTCGTAGGTGCCCGCCGCCGGGCCGGTGGCGGTGCCGCCGGGGGCCGCCTGGGTGACGCCGGTCCAGCCGCGGCCGTAGAAACCGATGCCGAGCAGCAGCTTCGAGGCGGGGATGCCGAGGCCCTTGAGCTTGGCGATGGTCGCCGAGCTGTGGTTGTCCGCCTTGGGGATGCCGGAGTACGAGGTCAGCGGGGAGTGCGGGGCCGTCGGTCCGGCGGCGTCCCAGGCGCCGAAGAAGTCGTACGTCATCGGGTTGTACCAGTCGACGTACCGGGCGGCGCCCGCGTAGTCCGCCGCGTCGATCTTGCCGCCCGGGGTGGCGTCGGCGGTGATCGCCGCGGTGACGAGGTTCCTCGTGCCGAATGTGGCCCGCAGCGCCTGCATCAGGTTGCGGAAGGCCGCCTTGCCGCTGGTGTCACAGGTGGCGCCGCAGGTGTTCGGGTACTCCCAGTCGATGTCGATGCCGTCGAAGACGTCGGCCCACTTTGAGTTCTCGACGAGGTCGTAGCAGGACTGGGCGAAGGCGGCCGGGTTCTTCGCGGCCTCGCCGAAGCCGCCCGACCAGGTCCAGCCGCCGAAGGACCACAGGACCTTGAGGTTCGGGTGTTTCTGCTTCAGCTTGCGCAGCTGGTTGAAGTTGCCGCGCAGCGGCTGGTCCCAGGTGTCGGCCTTGCCGTCGACGGACTCGGCGGCGGTGTAGGCCCGGTCGGTGGCGGCGTAGCCGTCGCCCATGGCGCACTTGCCGCCGGTGACGTTGCCGAAGGCGTAGTTGATGTGGGTGAGCCTGCCGCCCGACCCGGACGTCTCGATGTTCTTGACGTGGTACTTGCGGTCGTAGGTGCCCCATTCGGTGAAGTACCCGATGACCTTGGAGCCGGCGGCCCTGGCGCCGGGAGCGGGCTTCGCGCTTGCGGCGGCCTCCTGAGCCGAGGTCGCCGCGGTGGCGGAGGTGCCCGCGGCCAGCAGGCCGGCGCCGAGGACGGCGCAACAGGCCGCGGACACGATGGCCCGGAAGCGGGAACGGTGGGGGGTGTGCATCCGGTGTCTCCTCGTGGGGAGAGGGAACGCGCGCCGATTGGCATGAACGCGGTGAATCGGTGGAGCGAAACAGTAGGAGGACTAGACCAGTTGGGTCAATGGTTCGGACCAATTCCCCGCCTCTGATGCGCGCGGCCTATTCTTGAAGTAAGCGGTCGTTAACTGGTGACGGGATGCCTCCGATCGGGCATACTCACAGCGCACAGCCGCTGGTCAGCAGCTTCCGAGACCCGGGACTGCAAGCATCGGCCAGGCACCAGAACGACCCGGCGGCGCCGCCCCCACCCATGGGCCCGTCCGCCAGTGCCCGACAGGGAGGAGAGCGTCGCCATGCCCGACCGCGCCCCGCAGCCGGTGGACCGACAACTGCCCACGGAGGAGGCCCGGGACCTGATCTCGCTCGTGCGCGACATCGCGCAGCAGGAGATCACCCCGAAGGCGGCCGAGGAGGAGGACGCAGGCCGCTTCCCGCGCGAGCTGTTCACGCTGCTCTCCCGCTCCGGACTGCTCGGCCTGCCGTACGACTCCGAGTACGGCGGTGGCGACCAGCCCTACGAGGTGTACCTCCAGGTCCTGGAGGAGCTGGCCGCCGCCCGCCTCACCGTCGGCCTCGGCGTCAGCGTGCACTCCCTGGCCTCCTACGCCCTCGCCGCCTACGGCACCAAGGAGCAGCAGGTCGAGCACCTGCCGGCGATGCTCGGGGGCGGTCTGCTCGGTGCCTACTGCCTCTCCGAGCCGCACTCCGGATCGGACGCGGCCGCCCTGCGCACCAAGGCCGTGCGGGACGGCGGCGACTGGGTGATCACCGGCACCAAGGCCTGGATCACCCACGGCGGGATCGCCGACTTCTACACCGTCATGGCCCGCACCGGTGAGGAGGGGCCGCGCGGGATCACGGCCTTCCTGGTGCCGGGCGACGCGGAGGGCCTGAGCGCCGCAGTGCCCGAGAAGAAGATGGGCATGAAGGGCTCGCCCACCGCGCAGGTGCACTTCGACGGCGTCCGCGTGTCCGACGACCGGCGCATCGGCGAGGAGGGGCAGGGCTTCGCGATCGCCCTGTCGTCGCTCGACTCGGGGCGGCTCGGCATCTCGGCGTGCGCGATCGGCGTGGCGCAGGCCGCGCTCGACGAGGCGGTGGCCTACGCGGCCGAGCGGCGCCAGTTCGGCAAGCCGATCGCCGACTTCCAGGGGCTGCGGTTCATGCTCGCCGACATGGCGACGCAGATCGAGGCGGGCCGTGCGCTCTACCTCGCGGCGGCACGGCTGAAGGACGCCGGCCGGCCGTTCGCCAGGCAGGCCGCCATGGCCAAGCTGCACTGCACCGACACGGCGATGCGGGTCACCACCGACGCCGTGCAGATTCTCGGCGGATACGGCTACACCGCCGACTTCCCGGCCGAGCGCTACATGCGCGAGGCCAAGGTGCTGCAGATCGTGGAGGGCACCAATCAGATCCAGCGGATGGTCATCGCCCGCCATCTCGTGGGTCCAGAGGGACGCTGAACTGGTCGAGGCCCCGCCACGGGGCCGCGAGCCGCATCCACTCCGGGTCGTGCCGACCCGGCAGGGTGCGGCCGTCCTCGGCCCAGGTCCGCATCAGGTCGCGGTAGATCGGCGGGTCCTGATAGCGGGGCGGAGCCGGCCGAACCGATTCTGCGGGCGGCGGGACGTACAGGAGGCGCTGACGCCCGGTCGCTGAGGAGATGGGGGTCATACCAGGGCAACGCGGCAGAGCGCGGACAGGTCACCGGGGCGTGGAATCGGGCGTGCGTTCAGAGGCGTCCGGGGCCCCGCGCGCACCGGTCACGTCGAGCCGGCCGGCGCCGCGGGCCGGGACGCACCGAACCCGCACCACGGCGGTCTGCCGAAGTCGTGGTGCGGGGCAGTTGCGTAGCGGAAGCGGCGGGCGGAAGGCCCGTGCTCAGGCCGCGCGACGCATGACGGGGACCCTGATCGGGCGTGAGCCCGGGCCGCCGACGTGCGAGAAGGGCTGGGTCCGCCAGTCGAGGCCCTGAGGGAGCGTCAACAGCAGCGCGGTGTCCTGCTCCTGAGGTTCCACGGACTCGTCCGCGGCGCGGGCGTCCGTGGCCCTGCGGCCGGTTCCGGCGCAGACCGTGAGTCCGAAGGGGTTCCACGGCGAGGCGCACAGCGCGTGCTCCGGCAGAACCTCCTCGTCCGCCAGCAGGGCGATGGGCTGCGCGCAGTCCGGGCAGACGACCCGGAACATCTCGAACGTGTCGTAGGCGTCGAGTTCGTCGTCGAAGGCGTCGGGTTCGACGCCCTCCGGCTCGGGCTCGACGACGAGCTGCTGCCGCTTGGGTGCGGTGCGACCAGGGCGCTTAAGACTCTGCATTGGGTTCTCCCCCTCGGACTGGGCCGTAACAGGCACTGCGGCCTCGGCCACAGCAAGCACTTCCCGTCGCCCCTGGGCGGTAATCACGAGAACATTACGGAGACTGTTCGAGGCCTGTGGCGTTCGTCACATGCCCGGTGCAGGTGTCCACTGCGGCGCATTTGTCCCCCGGACGGCTGACAGACGGCTTCCGGCCACATCACGAACCGGGCATGACCTGGGCTGCTCAGGTATCCGAGGAGATCAACCGCCCTGTAGGTTCTTGCGCCATGGAGGAGCTGGACCGACAGATCGTGCAGCTGCTCGTCAAGGACGGGCGGATGAGCTACACCGACCTGGGCAAGGCCACGGGGCTGTCCACGTCGGCCGTGCATCAGCGGGTGCGGCGGCTGGAGCAGCGGGGCGTCATCCGGGGCTATGCCGCGGTCGTCGACCCCGAGGCCGTCGGGCTGCCGATGACGGCGTTCATCTCGGTGAAACCGTTCGATCCCAGTGCGCCGGACGACATCGCGGACCGGCTGGCCGGCGTGCCCGAGATCGAGGCCTGCCACAGCGTCGCCGGCGACGAGAACTACATCCTGAAGGTGCGGGTGGCGACGCCGCACGAGCTGGAGGAGCTGCTCGCGCGGCTGCGGTCGCTGGCGGGGGTGTCGACGCGGACGACGGTGGTGTTGTCCACGCCGTACGAGGCGCGGCCGCCGAGGATCTGACGGGTGGTTCTGCGGGTGCGGGTTGTGGGTGGCTGATCGCGCGGTTCCCCGCGCCCCTTGCGGGGCGTTGAAGTGGGGCCTGTGAGACTGTGCTCCATGAGTCAGTCCAGTGCGCCGCCGAAGACCGTTCTCCTTCGCCGTGGTGAGGTCCACAGCCCCGCCGATCCCTTCGCCACCGCCATGGTCGTGGAGCGCGGGCAGGTCGCCTGGGTGGGGTCCGAGGGGGCCGCTGACGCCTTTGCGGACGGGGTCGACGAGGTCGTCGATCTCGACGGAGCGCTGGTCACTCCGGCGTTCACGGACGCGCACGTGCACACCACTGCCACCGGGCTCGCACTCACCGGGCTCGATCTGTCCGGCGCCCCCTCCCTCGAAGCGGCCCTCGTCCTCGTACGGGACTTCGCCGCCGCGCGTCCCGACGACCGCGTCCTGCTCGGGCACGGGTGGGACGCCGCCCGCTGGCCCGGAGGCCGGCCCCCGACGCGGGCCGAACTCGACGAGGCCACCGGGCACCGGCCCCTCTACCTCAGCCGGATCGACGTCCACTCGGCGGTCGTGAGCTCTGCCCTGCTCGACCTCGTGCCCGATGTCACCCGCGAGGACGGTCCGCTCACCGCGGACGCCCATCACGCCGTGCGGGGCGCGGCGTTCGCAGCCGTGACGCCGCAGCAGCGCACGCAGGCGCAGCGCGCCGCGCTCGCGCACGCCGTCTCGCTCGGGATCGGCACGCTCCACGAGTGCGCGGGGCCGGAGATCTCCTCGGAGGACGACTTCAGCGGCCTGCTGCGCCTCGCGGGCGAGCAGCCCGGGCCGCGGGTCGTCGGCTACTGGGCCGAGCAGGATGTCGCCAAGGCGCGGGAGCTGGGCGCGGCCGGCGCCGCGGGGGACCTGTTCGTCGACGGCGCCCTCGGCTCGCACACGGCCTGTCTGCACCAGCCGTACGCCGACGCCGCGCACACCGGCATCGCCTACCTGGACGCCGACGCGGTCGCGACGCACGTCGTGGCGTGCACCGAGGCGGGTCTGCAGGCCGGTTTCCACGCCATCGGCGACGCGGCCGTGGACGCCGTGGTGGAGGGTGTGCGCGCCGCCGCCGAGAAGCTCGGGCTCGGCCGGATCCGGGCCGCCCGGCACCGCGTCGAGCACGCCGAGATGCTCACTCCGGAGAGTGTCGCCGCCTTCGCCGAACTCGGCCTCACGGCATCCGTGCAGCCCGCGTTCGACGCCCTGTGGGGTGGCGAGGAGGGGATGTACGCGCAGCGCCTGGGTGCTGAGCGGGCCCGTGGTCTGAACCCCTTCGCGGCCCTGCTGCGCGCCGGCGTCCCGCTCGCCTTCGGCTCCGACAGCCCGGTCACCCCGCTCGACCCGTGGGGCACGGTCCGGGCCGCCGCCTTCCACCGCACGCCGGAGCACCGTGTCTCCGTGCGCGCCGCGTTCACGGCGCACACGCGCGGCGGCTGGCGGGCCGTGGGACGGGACGACGCGGGCGTTCTGGTCCCGGGTGCCCCCGCCGACTACGCCGTCTGGCGCACCGGCGAACTCGTCGTCCAGGCCCCGGACGACCGCGTCGCCCGCTGGTCGACGGACCCCCGCTCCGGCACCCCGGGTCTTCCCGACCTCACTCCGGGCCATGACCTGCCCGTCTGTCTGCGCACCGTCGTGGGCGGACGCACGGTCTTCGTACGGCCGGGTGAGTGATCTACGGGGGTGGCGCGCATGAAGTCGTGCGCCGACCCCCCGTCGCGCGACCTGCGTATCCTCGGCGCTGACCAGGGCTTTGCCGCGAGATGCGCAGGTCAAACGGCTGTTGACAGGCGGCCGCAGGAGGCCGGTAGGTTCGGCCGAGTCCACCACCGGACGCCCGACCGGGGACTGTCCGAGAACTCGCCGCGGCGCCGCCGGGTCAGGGACGGTGTGCCGCACCGGGGCACCGTCACTGGGAGCCAGGCTCAGGCCGGCGCAGCGCCGAGGGAACGTTCCGGCCGGTCGGGGAGGTGCGACCCGGGTGGGGCCCGCGCGCTCAGTAGACAACGGCTTTCGGTCGATCCGCAGCCAGCGGATCCCAGGTCGGCCCGAAGGGCGCCGGGCCCCCATCCGCCGCACGCGCGCACCCGGAGGCACGCTCTTACCTCCGTCTTCCGGATTCGACACCACGATTCGAACGTCCTGTCACGTCATCGCAGGCGGGGCCCACTATGGTGGACCTCTGCGTATGAACATGAAGGGGCAGTAGTGAACGACGGCGACGGAACCCTCGCGGCAGAAGCCCGGGTGAGGAAGTTCGGCCCGCTCGGCACGGCCTTGGTGATCATCCCGACCTACAACGAGGCGGAGAACATCAAGAGCATCGTCGGCCGGGTACGCGAGGCCGTCCCCGAGGCGCACGTGCTCGTGGCCGACGACAACAGCCCGGACGGCACGGGCAAGCTGGCCGACGAGCTGACCGTCGAGGACGACCACGTCCACGTGCTGCACCGCAAGGGCAAGGAGGGCTTGGGCGCCGCCTACCTCGCCGGTTTCCGCTGGGGCCTGGAGCGCGGCTACGGCGTGCTGATCGAGATGGACGCCGACGGCTCCCACCAGCCCGAGGAACTGCCCCGTCTGCTCACCGCCCTCAAGAGCGCCGACCTGGTGCTGGGATCGCGCTGGGTGCCGGGCGGCCGGGTGGCCCACAGCCAGGCCAGGGCGCCCTGGGCGGGCGTACGGCCCTCGCTGGTGAGGACGTCCCTGAGGGCATCCACGCGGGCGAGCCACTCCGGGTC
>NZ_JBEOXI010000288.1:0-9592 GCF_040296465.1 Streptomyces sp. NPDC002130 | reverse complement strand
AGGCGCATGGGTGGGCCCCCGGGCGGTGTCACGTTGTTGCGTGCGGGACAATGGAGTACGTGACTCGGATCGTGATCATCGGTGGCGGACCCGGCGGATACGAAGCGGCGCTGGTGGCCGCTCAACTCGGCGCGGAGGTGACCGTCGTCGACTGCGACGGTCTGGGCGGGGCGTCGGTGCTCACCGACTGCGTGCCGTCGAAGACCCTGATCGCCACGGCCGAGGTGATGACCACCTTCGACTCCTCGTACGAGGAGCTGGGGATCATCGTCGCGGACGACACCCCTCCCATGGAGCAGTCCGCCCGGGTGGTGGGCGTCGACCTGGGCAAGGTCAACCGGCGTGTCAAGCGGCTCGCGCTCGCCCAGTCGCACGACATCACGGCCTCCGTGACGCGTGCCGGGGCGCGTGTCATGCGCGGGCGCGGGCGGCTGGAGGGCATGCAGGCGCTCGACGGGTCGCGCAAGGTCGTGGTGCGCGCCGCCGACGGGAGTGAGGAGACCCTGACCGCGGACGCCGTGCTCATTGCGACCGGCGGACAGCCTCGTGAGCTGCCCGACGCCCAGCCGGACGGCGAGCGGATCCTGAACTGGACCCAGGTGTACGACCTCGACGAGCTCCCCGAGGAGCTGATCGTGGTCGGGTCCGGTGTGACCGGCGCCGAGTTCGCCGGCGCCTACCAGGCGCTGGGTTCCAGGGTGACGCTCGTGTCGTCGCGCGACCGCGTGCTGCCCGGCGAGGACCCGGACGCGGCGGCCGTGCTGGAGGACGTCTTCCGCCGGCGCGGCATGAACGTCATGGGGCGTTCCCGCGCGCAGTCCGCCAAGCGGGTGGGGGACCGGGTCGAGGTGACCCTCGCCGACGGGCGGGTCATCACCGGGTCGCACTGCCTCATGGCCGTCGGTGCCGTGCCCAACAGCGCGGGCATGGGGCTGGAGGACGCCGGTGTCCGGCTGCGCGAGTCCGGCCACATCTGGACCGACAGGGTGTCCCGTACGACCGCTCCCGGCGTGTACGCGGCCGGTGACGTGACCGGCGTGTTCGCCCTCGCGTCCGTGGCCGCCATGCAGGGGCGCATCGCGATGTACCACTTCCTGGGCGATGCCGTGGCCCCGCTGAACCTGAAGACGGTCTCCTCGAACGTCTTCACCGACCCGGAGATCGCCACCGTCGGCTACACCCAGGCCGACGTCGACGGCGGGAAGATCGACGCCCGGGTCGTGAAGCTGCCGCTGCTGCGCAACCCGCGGGCCAAGATGCAGGGCATCCGCGACGGCTTCGTCAAGATCTTCTGCCGGCCGGGCACGGGCATCGTGGTCGGCGGTGTCGTCGTGGCGCCGCGCGCCTCGGAACTGATCCACCCCATCTCGATCGCGGTCGACAACAATCTGACCGTCGAACAGATCGCGAACGCCTTCACCGTCTATCCCTCCCTGTCGGGCTCGATCGCCGAGGTGGCACGGCAGTTGCACACGCGCAAGGAGAACGGCGACGGCTGAGGCCGAAACCGACTCCTCGCTGGTCACGAGGAGTGTTCGACCATTCGTACGGCATAGGCGGCGGGACTAGGCCCTATACCACTTCCCGCTGCCGCGTGCGAACATCTTCTGCTATTCAGCGCAAACTGCTGAAAGCAGACGGTCGCTGGCGTTACTGTCAGTTTCGTGTTCGCTGCAGAACGTCGCCAATTGATCCTCGAAATGGTGCGAGCGAACGGGGCCGTGTCGCTCCGTGAGCTCGCCCGCGTCGTCCAGACCTCCGAAGTGACCGTACGGCGGGACGTGCGCGCGCTGGAGGCAGAAGGACTCCTCGACCGCCGGCACGGCGGTGCGGTACTGCCGGGCGGTTTCACGCGGGAGTCCGGCTTTCCGCAGAAGTCTCATCTCGCGACCGCCGAGAAGACCGCCATCGCCGACCTCGCCGCGAACTTCGTGGAAGAGGGGGAGGCGATCGTGGTCGGGGCGGGTACGACGACCCAGGAGCTGGCCCGCCGGCTCGCCCGGGTGCCCGGGCTCACCGTCGTCACCAACTCCCTCCTCGTCGCCCAGGCGCTGGCCCATGCCAACCGGGTCGAGGTCGTGATGACCGGCGGTACGCTCCGCGGTTCGAATTACGCGCTGGTCGGGAGCGGGGCGGAGCAGTCCCTGCACGGGCTGCGGGTGTCGCGGGCGTTCCTGTCCGGGGCCGGGTTGACCGCCGAGCGCGGGCTGTCCACGTCCAACATGCTGTCGGCGTCCGTCGACCGGGCGTTGGTGCAGGCCGCGGCGGAGGTGGTGGTGCTGGCCGACCACACGAAGCTCGGCACCGACACCATGTTCCAGACGGTGCCCACGGATCTCATCACGCGCCTCGTCACGGACGAGCCGCCCGCCCATGACGACCGTGCGGCCACGGAACTCCAGGCTCTGGCCGACCAGGGCGTGCAGATCGCCGTGGCCGGGGGGCAGGGGGGGTCGGCCGGGTCGGTTGCGGGAGGCCCGGGGGGTGATTCCGTCCCGGCGCGTCAGCAGCGCCGAGATGTGCCGGTGCCCGGGCCTCGGCGGCAGGTGCCGGGGGGTGGGGGGCAGTTGAGGTCTGCTTCTGCCTCGATGCTGGGTGAGCAGGGGCCGGGGGCGGAGCGGGCGCGGGTGGCTGACCTGCGGCGGCGCTAGAGGGCCGGGGTGCTGTCGCGTGCCAGGTGCTCGGCGTTGTCGCTGAGGCCGGGTGGGCCCGCAACCCGGCGGAGCGGGGTGCCGCTGCGCCCACCCGTGCCGCCCTTAGCGGCACGATTGCCCGCAGCTGGGCGGGGCGGGTGCCTGTGGCTGAGCCGAACGGGTGCCTGCAGCTGGGCGGGGCGGGTGCCTCCGGCTGAGCGGGCGGGTGCCTGTGGCTGAGCGGGACGGATGTCCGGAGCCGGGGGGCCGGCGAAGGTGCGAGCCACGACGTGCCCGCAGTCGCGGGATTACGTAAGGGGACGTGTCGGGGGGTGTCCGCCCGCAGCGGTTGGCGCGTCGACGCCAGTGAGTCGGTATGACACCCCATCGCGCCGTTCCGAGGACGGACACCCCCCGGCGCGGCCCCGACCCGGGGCCCGCGCCGTAGGCGTTCGTCCACCCCAGTCGCCGCGGCCCCGACTCGGTCCCGCACCCTGGGCGTTCGTCGACCCCAGTCGGCGCGGCCCCGACTCAGGGCCGCGCCGTAGGCGTTCGTAGCGCGTCAGTCCTTGATCTCGCAGATCGCCGCGCCCGACGTCACCGACGCGCCGATCTCCGCGCTCAGGCCCTTGATCGTGCCCGAGCGGTGCGCGTTCAGCGGCTGCTCCATCTTCATGGCCTCCAGAACGACGACCAGGTCGCCCTCCTTGACCTCCTGGCCCTCCTCGACGGCGACCTTGACGATCGTGCCCTGCATCGGGGAGGCGAGGGTGTCGCCGGACGCCACAGGGCCCGACTTCTTCGCCGCGCGGCGCTTCGGCTTGGCGCCCGCCGCGAGGCCCGTACGGGCCAGCGACATGCCCAGCGACGACGGCAGGGAGACCTCGAGGCGCTTGCCGCCGACCTCGACGACGACCGTCTCGCGGCCCGGCTCCTCGTCCGCCTCCGCATCGGCCGGCGCGGCGAACGGCTTGATCTCGTTGACGAACTCCGTCTCGATCCAGCGGGTGTGCACCGTGAACGGGTCGGACGAGTCCGTGAGCTCGGGCGCGAACGCCGGGTCCTTCACCACCGCGCGGTGGAAGGGGATCGCCGTGGCCATGCCCTCGACCTGGAACTCCTCCAGCGCACGGGCGGCCCGCTGCAGCGCCTCCTTGCGCGTGCGGCCGGTGACGATCAGCTTGGCCAGCAGGGAGTCCCACGCCGGGCCGATGACCGAACCGGACTCCACACCCGCGTCCAGACGGACACCCGGGCCGGACGGCGGGGCGAACGTCGTGACCGTGCCGGGAGCCGGGAGGAAGTTGCGGCCCGGGTCCTCACCGTTGATGCGGAACTCGAAGGAGTGGCCGCGCAGCACCGGGTCGCCGTAGCCGAGCTCCTCGCCGTCGGCGATACGGAACATCTCGCGCACGAGGTCGATGCCGGCGACCTCCTCGGTGACCGGGTGCTCCACCTGGAGACGGGTGTTGACCTCCAGGAAGGAGATCGTGCCGTCGAGGCCGACGAGGAACTCGACCGTGCCGGCGCCGACGTAGCCGGCCTCCTTCAGGATCGCCTTGGAGGCGGAGTACAGCTCCTCCACCTGCGCGTCGGACAGGAAGGGGGCCGGGGCCTCCTCCACCAGCTTCTGGTGACGGCGCTGCAGGGAGCAGTCACGGGTGGAGACGACGACCACGTTGCCGTGGGTGTCGGCCAGGCACTGGGTCTCCACGTGCCGCGGCTTGTCCAGGTACCGCTCGACGAAGCACTCGCCCCGGCCGAACGCGGCGACGGCCTCACGGACCGCCGAGTCGTACAGCTCCGGCACCTCTTCGAGGGTGCGGGCGACCTTCAGACCACGACCGCCACCACCGAAGGCGGCCTTGATCGCGATCGGCAGGCCGTGCTCCTCGGCGAACGCGACGACCTCGTCCGCACCGGAGACCGGGTCGGGCGTGCCGGCCACCAGCGGGGCACCGGCGCGCTGCGCGATGTGCCGGGCGGCGACCTTGTCACCCAGGTCGCGGATGGCCTGCGGCGGCGGGCCGATCCAGATCAGGCCCGCGTCCAGGACCGCCTGAGCGAACTCGGCGTTCTCGGAGAGGAAGCCGTAGCCGGGGTGGATCGCGTCCGCGCCCGACTCGCGGGCGGCGTTGAGCACCTTCTCGATGTCGAGGTAGCTGGTGCCCGGCGTGTCACCGCCCAGGGCGAACGCCTCATCCGCGGCGCGGACATGCAGAGCGTCCCGGTCCGGGTCGGCGTAGACGGCCACGCTCGCGATACCGGCATCCCGGCAGGCCCGGGCCACGCGGACAGCGATTTCGCCACGGTTGGCGATGAGCACCTTGCGCACGATTGAGGCTCCCTCCTTGAAACAAGCCGAGTTTAGGGACAGCCAACACGACACTTCGACCCGTCCCCAGTGGTGAGCTTGCCCACACGGAGCGTGATGCGTGGCTCGCTCGACCCGCGAAATCCCTTGTCGCACCGCGGTACGCAGTACTCCTGCGGGAAACCCTAGCCGTCTCCTGTGGTCAAGGTCTCTGTCATCACGTGCTGCGGGCCACTCGGTTTCTTTGTCGAGTCCCTACGAATGGCCCAATGATTCTTTGCCCGCTGCCGGACCCTTGTCCCCCGGTTTACCGGTTAGTAGCGTTCGCGATG
This sequence comes from Streptomyces sp. NPDC002130, assembly GCF_040296465.1. Taxonomy (NCBI): domain Bacteria; kingdom Bacillati; phylum Actinomycetota; class Actinomycetes; order Kitasatosporales; family Streptomycetaceae; genus Streptomyces; species Streptomyces sp. NPDC002130. The sequence goes on along the minus strand of NZ_JBEOXI010000288.1, from coordinate 4,313 downwards.
TCTTCAGAGGGAAGAGGGTGGGCCCGGTGATACGCAGGCCGGTGGCGTGGGTCGTGGCGGTGGTGCTGTTCGCGGAGGCGTTCGGCGTCGCGGCGCTCAACTGGTTCCTGGGGATGGTCGTCGACCGGCAGGCCATGTCGCTGGCCGGCCTGGACCCGCACATGATGTCGGTGTCGTCGAAGATCGGCGGGATCGCCTTCGGCCTCTACTTCGCCCTGTGCGGCCTGGTCGCCCTGCTGGTGGCGCTGCGGGACCGGCCCCCGGCGGGCCTCGGACGCGTGCTGCTGATCAGCGCGGCGGTGGTGCACGCCCTGCTGGGCGCGTTCACCTGGGGACCCGTCGGCCCGCCGGCGTTCCTGTTCATGATGCTGGTGCTCGCCCTGATCGTGCTGCTGCTGGTGACGTACGACCGCCCGGCGGAGCCCGCCGGCGCCGCGCCCGGGGACGGGAAGAGCGGCGACGGGTCTCCGGTCACTTCTCCGCCGGCGCCCACAACTCCGTGATGCCGACGCCCAGGCCGGCCAGCAGCCGCCGGACCAGGGGGAGGCTGATGCCGATGACGTTGCCGTGGTCGCCGTCGATGCCGTCGATGAACGGCGCCGACCGGCCGTCCAGGGTGAACGCCCCGGCGACGTAGAGGGGTTCGCCGGAGGCCACGTAGGCGGCGATCTCCTCGTCGGTGGGCTCGCCGAAGTGGACGACCGTGGACGCGGTGGCGGAGACGTACCGGCCGGTGAGCGTGTCGTAGACGCAGTGGCCGGTCTGGAGGGTGCCGGCCCGGCCGCGCATCGACTTCCAGCGGGCGGTGGCCTCCTCGGCGTCCGCGGGCTTGCCGAGGGCCTGGCCGTCCAGGTCGAGCACCGAGTCGCAGCCGATCACGAGCGCGCCCTTGACGTCCGGCCGGGCCGCCACGACGGAGGCCTTCGCCTCGGCCAGGGCGAGTGCCAGCTCGGCGGGGGTGGGAGCGGTGACGGCGTCCTCGTCGACGCCGCTCACGATCACCTCGGGGGCGAGGCCGGCCTGCCGGAGCAGTCCGAGCCGGGCGGGGGACTGGGAGGCGAGGACGAGTCGGCGGCGCGGCTGATCTGTCATGCGTTCAGCGTATCGGCGTCACCCGGCGCGTCTCACCTCACGCCGATCACGATCATCCCCAGCACCATGGCCAGGGCCAGGAGAACGCTCAGCCGCCGCAGCATGTCCTGCATGTCACGCATTTCTTCGGGCGGTTCGTTCTCGGGGTCGGACCACAGCATGTCACCAGCGTGCGGCCTGGCAGGGCGGGGCGCCTGAGTAGCGGTACTCAAATCGGCGCCCCGCGTTGTTCCACCGTGCGCGGTTCCCCGCGCCCCCGGGACGGGAGCTCTAGCCCGGCCAGTAGGTGCGGCCCCACGCCGACGGCCCCGGCTGGGGCAGGCGGTGGGCCGCGATGCGGGACGGGTCGGACCAGGAATCGCGGGACGTCGGCGCGCCGGGCGGGGCGGCTGCCGCCGCCGCGGCGCGCGCCCTGACCACCGCCAGGGCGGCGGCCAGCTCCTCCGGGGTCGGGTTGCCCCGTACGACCTTGATCGTCATGTGGGCCTCCTGGGCTCGCTGCGGGCTAGAGGGGGATGTTGCCGTGCTTCTTCGGAGGCAGGGATTCCCGCTTGGTACGCAGTTGACGCAAGCCGCGTACGACGTGCCGGCGGGTCTCGGACGGCAGGATCACGGCGTCGATGTAACCGCGCTCGGCCGCGACGTAGGGGTTGAGGAGGGCGTCCTCGTACTCCTGGATCAGCCGGGCCCGGACCGCCTCCAGGTCCTCGCCGTTCGCCTCGGCCTCCGCGATCGTGCGGCGGTGCAGGATGTTGACCGCGCCCTGGGCGCCCATGACGGCGATCTGGGCGGTGGGCCAGGCGAGGTTGAGGTCGGCGCCCAGGTGCTTGGAGCCCATGACGTCGTAGGCGCCGCCGAAGGCCTTGCGCGTGATGATCGTGATGAGCGGGACGGTCGCCTCGGCGTAGGCGTAGATCAGCTTGGCGCCGCGGCGGATGATGCCGTCGTGCTCCTGGCCGACGCCGGGCAGGAAGCCGGGGACGTCGACGAACGTGATGACCGGGACGTTGAAGGCGTCGCAGGTGCGCACGAAGCGGGCGGCCTTCTCGCTGGCCTTGATGTCGAGACAGCCGGCGAGCTGCGTAGGCTGGTTGGCGATGATGCCGACCGGGTGGCCCTCGACCCGGCCGAAGCCGGTGACGATGTTCGGCGCGTACAGCGGCTGCGTCTCGAAGAACTCGGCGTCGTCCAGGACGTGCTCGATCACCGCGTGCATGTCGTACGGCTGGTTCGCGCTGTCCGGGACGATCACGTCCAGCTCGCGGTCCTCGTCGCTGACCTCCAGGTCGGCCTCCTCGGGGAAGACCGGTGCCTCGGAGAGGTTGTTGGACGGCAGGTAGGACAGCAGCTGCTTGATGTACTCGATGGCGTCCTTCTCGTCGCCCGCCATGTGGTGGGCGACACCGGAGGTCGCGTTGTGGGTCCGGGCGCCGCCCAGCTCCTCGAAGCCGACGTCCTCGCCGGTGACGGTCTTGATGACGTCGGGGCCGGTGATGAACATGTGCGAGGTCTGGTCGACCATGACCGTGAAGTCGGTGATGGCCGGGGAGTAGACCGCGCCGCCCGCGCACGGCCCGACGACCAGGCTGATCTGCGGGATGACGCCGGAGGCGTGGGTGTTGCGGCGGAAGATCTCGCCGTAGGCGCCGAGCGAGGCGACGCCCTCCTGGATCCTCGCCCCGCCGGAGTCGTTGATCCCGATGACCGGGCAGCCGGTCTTCAGGGCGAAGTCCATGACCTTGACGATCTTCTGGCCGTAGACCTCGCCGAGGGCACCGCCGAAGACGGTGAAGTCCTGCGAGAACACGGCGACCGGGCGGCCGTCGACGGTCCCGTACCCGGTGACGACGCCGTCGCCGTACGGGCGGTTCTTGTCGAGGCCGAAGTTCGTGGAGCGGTGCCGGGCGAACTCGTCGAGCTCGACGAAGGAGCCCTCGTCGAGCAGGAGCTCGATCCGCTCACGGGCCGTCAGCTTGCCCTTGGCGTGCTGCTTCTCGACGGCACGAGCGGAGCCGGCGTGTGTCGCTTCCTCGATGCGTCGCTTCAGATCCGCGAGCTTGCCCGCGGTCGTGTGAATGTCGGGCTGCTGCTGCTCTTCCGGCTCGGACATCGGGATGCGGCTCCCTGCCTGCTCAAAAGGGGGGACGGTTACTCATCCGTAGACTAGTGGGGTGCCTCCGCATCGGCAGTGCGGCGTTTACCACACCTAGGGTGGCTTGCATGACGCCGCGAGATGCATCAGAGCCGAACGGAAGCCGTTGGTCCGACCTGGACCGTCCGCCCCTCAACGTCACCGCCCTGCGGCGGGGTCTGGTGCGGCCGGGAGGGCTGTGGTCGGAGGTGGACGTGGTGCAGCGCACCGGCTCCACGAACTCCGACCTGGTGGCCCGGGCGGCGAAGGGGGAGGTCACCGAGGGCGCGGTGCTGATCGCCGAGGAGCAGTCGGCCGGGCGCGGGCGCCTGGACCGGCAGTGGACGGCACCACCGAGGTCCGGTCTCTTCTTCTCCGTCCTGCTCACGCCGGGCGAGGTCCCGGTGGCGCGGTGGGGCTGGCTGCCGCTGCTCACGGGGGTGGCCGTGGCGGCGGGGCTGTCCCGGGCGGCGGGCGTGGACACGGCCCTGAAGTGGCCGAACGATGTGCTGGTCACGGTGGGTGGGGAGGAGCGCAAGGCCGGGGGCATTCTGGCCGAGCGGGCCGGCGACGGCGGGGTCGTCATCGGAGTCGGCATCAACGTCTCGCTGAAGGACGACGAGCTGCCCGTGCCGACGGCGGGGTCGCTGGGCCTGGCGGGGGCGGTGAGCACGGACCGGGACACGCTGGTGCGGGGGGTGCTGCGCTCGTTGGAGGACTGGTACGGCAGGTGGCGCGCGGCCGAGGGCGACCCGGGGGTGTGCGGGTTGCAGGAGGCATATGCGGCGGGCTGCGCGACGCTCGGGCGGGTGGTGCGGGCGGAGTTGCCGGGGGATCGGGCGATCGTGGGGGAGGCCGTCGCGGTGGACGGGGACGGGCGGCTGGTGCTGGCGACGGGGGAGGGCGTGCAGGAGCCTGTGGGGGCCGGGGACATCGTGCACTTGAGGCCGGCGTGAGCTGACGCGGGGGCGGGACCGTAACCCGGCGGAACGGGGTGCCTCCCCCAAGCTCTCGGCTTCGCTCGAGCAGGGGCCTACGCCAACCGTGCCGCCCCTGGCGACACGCATGCCCGCAGCTCAGCCGAACGACT
>NZ_JBEOXI010000287.1:0-9654 GCF_040296465.1 Streptomyces sp. NPDC002130 | reverse complement strand
GGGAACGTCGCGTCCGGCGAGGTCAGGTGGAAGGTGACGGTCATGCCGTCGGCGTCCACGGAACCGAGCGCTTGGCAGTGGCAGTAATGCCGCTAGTGTTCGCGGTGCTCGGTCACCCCGGTCCGGGTCGGGGTTTCCTGACCGAATTCTCTGTCGCACTTGGCTTTATCGGGCTGTCGATGATGGGGATGCAGTTCGCACTGGTGGCACGCTTCCAGGCAGCGGCTGAACCCTTCGGCGAAGATGCCCTAGTTCAATTTCATCGCGAGATCTCCTATGTCGCCTTGGCGTTCATCTTGGCGCACCCGATCCTCCTGCAGCTGGCGGGAATCGACATCGTCGGACTGCTCAACCTTGCGCACGCCCCCTGGCGTGCACGGTTCGCGGTCACCTCGACAGTGCTGCTGCTGGTGCTCATTGCCACCTCGATCTGGAGACGGCGGATGAATATTCGCTACGAGGTGTGGCAAGTGCTCCACGGGGCGATCTCGGTGATAGTTGTCGCCTTCGCCGTGGCGCACGTGTTCCTGGTCGGATATTACGTCGACCATGCCTGGAAGAAATGGTTGTGGGCGATCATGACCTGCGCGTTGATCTTGCTGTTGCTGTGGGTTCGGGTGATCCGGCCGCTCGAGCGCCTTCGTCGCCCCTGGAAGATCAAGTCCGTGGTCCACGAACGCGGTGACGCCGTGACGTTGACGATGATCCCAGTCGGGCACAAGGGTTTCCGGTTCGAGCCCGGGCAGTTCGGCTGGCTGACCGTCGATCGGTCACCGTTTTCGGTGACGTCACATCCGTTCTCGTTTTCGTCGAGTGCCGAGAACGCGTCAGTGCTGTCCATGACGATCAAGGCGCTCGGCGACTTCACCTCCACCGTCCGAACTATCGCCCCGGGCACCCGCGCATACATCGACGGGCCGCACGGCGTCTTCACGCCAGATCGCAATGAAGGACCGGGATTCGTTCTCATCGCAGGAGGTGTCGGTATTACTCCGATGATCAGCATTCTGCGCACCATGGCTGACCGCAGCGACAATCGACCGTATCTGCTGTACTACGCCAGCCGCTCACTCGACGACATCACATTCGACGAGGAACTAGAAAGCCTTAAACGTCGTTTGAACCTCACCATCGTCAATATCCTGATGACGCCACCCGAAGGGTGGACCGGTGAACAAGGCTACCTCGATCGCGAAATGATCGTCCGCCACCTGCCTGATCGCTATCAGCGACTGCAGTACTTCACCTGTGGGCCCGCCCCGATGCTCAATGCTGTCGAGGAGTCACTGACCGAGCTGGGAGTGCCGGCGCAAAATCTTCACACCGAACGATTCGTTTTCGTCTGATCGGAGTCCTGATGCGACACGTTTACACCACCCGCGCCGTCATCCTCATTGCGCTCCTACTGCTAGGAGCGTCGGCCTGGTTCGGTCTGGCGATGCACTGAATTAAGCTTGTTCAGCCGCAACGACTTTCTGGATCGAAGGGGTTGCGGCCGAACGAAGGGTTTGAGTTTAGGCAGCACCCCGATCTACTCTCGCCCGTCCTGAATTCACTACCGACCGTGACAATGAGAGGGTTCGAATCCTGTGACGCAACAGGCGTATGTCGTCGTCGCCGAACTCGACATGCAATTCGACGAGAACGTCAGCGGTGAACTTCTCCCGCCCATAATCGATCACCACGGTGCCGTCCAGCGCTCGGAACTCGGCTGGGTCGAAGTCGTATTCACCATTCCTGCCGTATCCGTCCGGCAGGCCACCACCGCTGCGCTGGAAATTCTCGACACGTACACCTTAGGTTTGCTGTCCCTGCGTGTGCTGACCGCCGCTGACTTCGACCGCATCGCCGATGCAATCGAGACGCCACGGCTCCTTTCCACCGTTCACGCTGCAAAAGTCCTCGGCATTTATCGTCCGCCAGGATGATCCCGTAGCGATCAAGGAAACGAAACGGTCATCGGCCTAGCTGTTGCGGGTATGGACGTTGCTGACGCGGGATTGAAGTGGACGGGCTGGTCCTTCGCGGCAGGATGGAAGTTGCGAAACTGACCATCAACAGCAAAGGGACCAGCCCTGTGACACACCGTAATGCCCCACTCACTGTGGAAGGAAGACGACGCCTGATCGAGCGGTGCCAGAGTCGTCCGATCGCCCACGTCGCCGCAGAAATGGGCATCTCCCGACAATGCGCTTCCAAGTGGGTCAATAGGTATCGCAAGTACGGTGACCTGGGAATTCAGGACCGATCCAGCGCACCGAAACACCACCCGAACGCCACGCCGGCGGAGATCATGGTCGAGATCGAGTCCATGCGCCGAACCCGGAAATGGTCGGCCTCGCGAATCACGTTCGAGCTGCGTACCGACGGCATCACCATTGCTCGCCGGTCTGTCACGAAAATCCTGCGGAACCTGGGATTGCACCGCCGCCGGTTCATCGACCCGAACGGCGAAACCAACCGAAAACCCCAGGTCATCGCCGCCAAGCGACCTGGTCAGATGGTCCACGTCGACGTCAAGAAAGTCGGGAAGATCCCGGACGGCGGCGGGTGGCGTGCCCACGGCCGCGGCTCCGACAAGGCCAAACGATCCCAACGCCGGAAAACGAAGAACAAGCAGGCCCGCATCGGCTACACCTACCTGCATTCCGCGATCGACGGCAACACCCGCCTGGCGTACACCGAAGCCCGCGACAACGAAACCGCAGCAACAGCCATCGATTTCATGAACAACGCCCGCGTCTTCTTCGCCGCCCACGGCATCACCCGTATCGAGCGCGTGATCACCGACAACGGATCATGCTACCGGGCAGCAGATTTCACCGTTTCATTACGCGAAGCGCGGCACTACCGGATCAAGCCGTACACCCCGAAACATAACGGGAAGGTCGAACGCTACAACCGTATCCTCGCCGAAGAACTGCTGTACTCCCGCGAGTACACCAGCGAAGCTGAGCGGCGCACTGCCGTCGAAATCTGGAATGTTCACTACAATTACCACCGACCGCATTCAACACGCGGAGGACGACCGCCCGCCGCTTACCGCCGGCACCGCGTCACCAACGTCCGTTCCTCCTACAACTGATATGTAGAGAAATTTGTCAAGGGACAGGTGGAAACGGCCTCGGGAACGGCAGTTCCCGAGGCCGTTTCCGTTTCGGTCGACGGACATGAAGAACGGCGGGTGACATGTCGATATTCACGACTCGTGGTCAGACTGATATACGCGGGTTGGCTACCGCAGGACGACTGTTCGGCAGGAACGGTGCTGCTGCTCTAGGGTCGGGCGTCGCAATCGGTTCCAATTTCGGAACCTGTTGCTGCCCATAGTTGTTTTCGCAGATCGTTCCTCACGCTGCCATCACGCCCTTTGCGATTGTCTATCGACCGAAATCTAGGGGAAGGACAAGCTCAGGGCTGGTCGTCGACGACCGCCAGCGACCAACACCATCCCGCAAGTTCTCTGGCTACGGCGACATTGGCGATCACCGGACGCTTCTTACGGGCGGTGAACTGCTCCCACCGATGATGCAGGCGGTGGTTGCCGGCATGCCCACGAGCACGCGCAGCGGGGCTGGCTTTCGCCCATCGAGTGCGCATGACCTGTCCAGGGTTGCGGTAGATCTTGCGGTGATGCCATGCTGCCTCGACCAACAACCGACGTGCATGACCGTTGCCGGTCTTGGTGATCGAACCCTGTGATCGTGATGTCCCCGAAGAGTATTCACTCGGCACCAGGCCGACATAGGAACCGATGGTGCTCCCCGTAAATCGCTGCCAGTCGCCGATCTCGACCGCCAACCCGAACCCGGTCAAAGTAGAGATTCCGCGTAAACATCCCAAACGGTGCACCATCGGCGTGTAGGGACTGTTCTCCGCCATCTCCTCGATCGCCGTATCCAGTCGGTCACGGCGGCTTCGGGTGAGCAGCATCGCTTCATAGTTCGAGTCGAACGTGGCCTGCAACGCCGACTGCTCGAACCTCTGACTTCGTAGCCACACATCATGCGCACCAGTCCACGCCGCACCACCAGAATAGACAATGCCCTGCCGCAGAAGAAGTTTCGACAAGCGATGTCGGCATCGCATCAGATCCCCGCGAGCATCCTCACGGGCACGGACCAGATCTCGGGCTGCCTCTTGTTCTACCGAAGGGACCGTGACCTCGACGATCTCGTCCAGTCGGAGCAACCGCGCCAGATGCAGCGCGTCGCGAGCATCGGTCTTGACGCGGTCACCAGCAGGTCTCTGCAATTTCGACGGCGCAACCACCACGCACTCCACACCCGCTTGATTCAGAGCTCGGTACAGGCCGAATCCGGTCGGTCCGGCCTCGTAGACGGCTTTCACCGGACCCGGCAACGAACGCAACCAGGCGAGGATCTCACCGGAGTCCGGACATAATCGTTGTTTCCATACTTCACCGGTTTGACCGTCGATCGCACATGCCACTACAGACAGTGCGTGCACGTCCAATCCGACACTCGTACGCTGATACATCACCGGGGCCTCCTGCAAATGTAGGCACTACCGATCCAGGCTTCGCCTACTCGGCAACCCACGGCAACTTGCAAGCGAGTCCCCGGCCCGAAACGGGCCGACCCTCATACCGTCTAGACATACAATTCGACGAGAACGTCATCGACGAGCAGCTTCGCATAATTGACCGACAGCCATCCCGGTGTCCAGGTGCTGCTTCGTGATGGGCGCATAAGACTGAAGATCATCCGCCGTGTAATAAACGACGGCATCCAAATATTCCAGCGGATTCTGGCTCAATACCGCTGCGACAGCAAGGGTTTTGAATGTGGAACAGAACGCGAAACGCTCGTCAGCTCGATACTCGACCATCCCTCCCGTTCTCGGATTGGCCGCATATACACCCAAGCGGGCATCGTATTTGTCTTCGAGATCAGCCAGGAGGTGGGCTCGATCCTCTTCGCTTGCCGTTGACGTTTGAGAACTTGTCGTCGAAGGATTCTTCGCTGAACAACCGGCAAGCGGTACCAGCACCGCTGCGCCCAATAGCGTCCGACGCGTAACACCGCGAAACATCGTCATTCTCGCCTCTCTTGGCTATAGAAATACAGGTTGGTGAAAATGTGGATCGGCAGGGCAGGAAGCCCCGACTGGTCCGACGGCGACCCGATTGGAAAAGTGGGTCTTATCGGTCAATATCCAAGGGGTGCAGGAAGTGTCCGGCGATATCGAGTGCAGGGTTCAACCAGCCCATTCTCTGTTTCATACCGCTGTGTATGGCACTGGCTGTCAGTCCGTTGGGGATGTTTGTGTCCGGCTGACCCGGGACGTCGCTAACCCGTGCATCCCCCGAGGGCGTTCAGCTTCCGTAGCTGGTGGAGCCACTCGACGATCCGGTGATCCCACAGAAGAAACTGAAGAAATCACTCGACCCGGATGTGCTTGCGGACTCGCTGCCGAACGCACCGGCGCTACCACTGTCACTTCCACTACTCGCACTGCCGCTCGATCCTGTGCCGCAGCGGGAGTGTCCGATTAACGGTGGATCCGACCTTGATGTCGGTTAGTTACCGTTCAGGGTGATGCGTCCTTCGAAGGTGATCGCAAACGCATTGAGCGCGGGCTTCCACCTCATTGCCCATCGTGCCTTACCTTTCCCTGTCGGGTCCAGAGCACGCGTGGCCAAGTACAAGCATTTGAGCGCCGCCTGCTCAGTCGGGAAGTGCCCACGCGCCCGTACTGCGCGCCTGTAGCGAGCGTTGACAGACTCGATCGCGTTCGTCGAGCAGATGACGCGCCTGATCTCGACGTCGTAGTCCAGGAACGGAACGAACTCACTCCACGCGTTGTCCCACATCTTGATAATCGCTGGATACTGCTGCCCCCATTTCTGCGTGAACTCAGCGAATCGTTCCCTGGCCGCAAACTCCGACGGAGCGGTGTAGACAGGTTTGAGATCACGCGCCATCGCATCCCAATATTTACGAGAGGCAAAGCGAAAAGTGTTGCGTATCAGATGAATAATGCACGTCTGCACCACAGCGAGTTCCCAGACGGTGTTGATCGCTTCAGGCAATCCTTTGAGTCCGTCGCACACAACGATGCAGACGTCCGCCACACCACGGTTCTTGATCTCGGTCAGGACCGAGAGCCAGAACTTTGCGCCCTCTCCGCCCTCGCCGGCCCAGATCCCGAGGATGTCGCGTTCGCCATTGACGGTGACGCCGATCGCGACATACATCGGCCGGTTGGTGACCTGCCCATCGCGAACCTTCACGTGCACCGCATCGATGAACATCACCGGATACACCCGATCAAGTGGCCGGTTCTGCCACTCCGTCATTTCCCCGACGACCTTGTCGGTGATCCGCGAGATCGTGTCCTTCGACACCGACGCTCCGTAAATATCTTGAAAGTGCGCGGATATCTCGCCGGTCGTCAAACCCTTTGCCGTCAATGACAATACGATCTCATCGATACCCGTCAAGCGTCGCTGACGCTTCTTAACAATCTGCGGGTCGAACGAAGAATCGACGTCGCGTGGCACTTCGATCTCCACCGGCCCGATCTCAGTGAGCACCGTCTTCGAACGGGTACCGTTCCTCGAGTTGCCGCTGCCGCGGCCGGCGGCATCGTGCTTCTCGTAGCCCAGGTGCTCGGTCATCTCCGCGTCTAACGCGGTCTCTAGGACGTTTTTGGTGAGTTGATTGAGGAGTCCGTTCGGGCCCATCAACTCCACGCCCTGCTCCTTGGCCTGAGCCAGGAGCTGCTCGGCCAACTGCTTCTGATCCACCTCAGTCTCTGCCATGGGATCAAGTGTTTCGGTCATCGTCGATCCTTCCCGCCAAGCTCAGCTCGGCGTGTTGAATCAAGGACCGGATCCACCGTTATTCAGACAGTCCCATGCATCCGACTGAGGTCGGATGGGTCCCGCTCAACAGTGACACTCGTTAGGGTCCAACAGGTGTGAGGGTTGATCCGCGATGCGCCGAACCCTCCGGCTTGTGACAGGAAGAGGTAACTTGATGACGACTTTGGTGACACGTGCGATCGCCTAGATCGGTCTCTACCTGACAGTATCCGTAGTGATGTACCCCGAGTTTCGTGGAGCCGCCATATTTGACTTCAGGCAACGGGTTGACGTGTGAAGTGTATGTCTCGAACTCGATCGGGGTCAGCATCCCGAGTGCACTGTGCCGACGCTACCGTTGTGGAAGATCTCGAGGTACTCGAACATGGCGTTGGCCAGTTCGATCCTCGTTTTCCAGCGTTTTCTGTTCAAGGGTTCGGTTTGTATTCTGCCCCAGAAAGATTCGATCACGGCGTTGTCATAGCAATCGCCGATCGATCCCATTGACGGGACCAGCCCTGAGTCGTGCGCCCGGTGGGTGAATGCCCAGGACGTGAACTGCACTCCGTGGATGCTCTCCTGAGAGTCAAGCTGCTTTTCGATGGTGTCGGGTGTTCGGGGTGATTGTCTGCGGTCCAGGGTTGAGGAGGTAGTAGACCTCGCGAGCCAGGTAGCGCTTCAGGCACCGGATAGTTTCCAGTTTCGAGTGGCCTTCGCTGGTTTTCTTCTCTACGTAGGCCTGGGTTTTCGGGTCGAGTCGAATGCGGCCGATGACGGCCAGATGCAAGGCTCGGTTGGCTTGGCGGTCACCGCCGCGATTGAGGCGGTGGCGTTGGGTCATGCCAGAAGATGCGGGTAGCGGTGCAACACCGCATAGCATCGCGAACGCGGCTTCGGATTTCATTCGATCGGAATTATCGCCGGCGGTGACAAGCATTTGTCCGGCGACTTCGATACCGATTCCGACGCGCTCGAGTAGTTGAGGTGCGAGGGCTTTCACGATTGGGTTGATCAGTTCGTCGAGATCGGCGATCTCGTCGGTTAATTCGAGATAGCGGCGAGCCAGGGACTTCATCGACACCCGGTAGGCGGTCACGGGATCAGTAGCGTTCGCGACATCCGGTCGCCAGGCGGCGAGGAGGCGGATCAGTTGCATCCGCGTCAGATCGCGGACCTGAGCGCGCAGCTCGTCGGGAGCGGAGATGATCGTCATCCGCAGCAGTTGCAGCGCACTGCGCCGCTCTCGTACCGAATGGGCTCGGGTCACCCTCAACACCCGAAGTGACTCGACGGCACCGTCTTTCGATTTCGGGGTGGTGGTGCGCCGGTTGGTCTTGGCTGCGCGGGCCGCGTTGATGGCGTCGAGGTCGTCGTCTTTGCCCTTACGGCGACGGTCCGAGCGATCGGGGCGGTCCACCTCGAGTACCGTCACGCCGGCTTTCGCGAGGTGGCGGGTCAGCCCAGCTCCGTAGGAGCCAGTGCCCTCAATACCGATCCGGATCAGATTGCCGTACTCGCCGATCCAGGTCAGCATGGTTCGATACCCGTTTCGGGTGGTCGGAAAACTGCGAGTTCCGAGGACGTTGTCGTCGGTATCGATCACCGCGGCGACGTGCAGTTCTTTGTGGGTATCGACTCCGGCGAACACTCGCCGGTCTTGATCGAGATCGGCTTTGTCAGGCATCCTTGTCATGTCGCTTTCCTCTCCGTTGACCGATGAGCAAGGCGGCGCCGCGCATCGACCGAACCGGCGGACAAGACAGTGATGAGCACCTGGTGGTGCAGGCTCTCCTCAGGTCACCCCGACGGTGAGGCGTAGCGCCTCACCGGGGGTTCCCAGGAACCGACAAATCCAAGGAAAGACACACGATCGTCGATCGGAGTGAGGGTCAGGAACACTGGGAACTCCCGGCACCAGCATTCTCTCGTCTCCATGCGGTAACGGTCAGGAAATCCGAAAACACCGGCACGAACAGTCTCACTGTCCGAGTGAATGAGTGTGCCGGGTGTTGGGCCTCGATTGGAAATGCCCATTCCTAGAGCGTTTGTCACCAACGTCGCTGTCTGCGAGCTGTCGATCGACCAACCGACGACTCGCCTCGAAAACGTATCCAGGACAGCGGCGCAGTAAATTTTACCTTCACGGGCTTGGATTCCAGCGATCGTCGCAACACCTACTGGAAGGTGTGGCGGTGGCTGGGAAAAAGTACACGGATCAGCAGAAGGAAGAATTCTTTCGATTGCTCGATAGAGGTGGCACGGTCCGCGCCGCAGCGCGAGCGGTCGGCATTCATGAAAACGCCGGCTACAACTGGTTGCGGAAGACGGGGCTGACCATGGCGCGGGCGTATGCCTCCCGTTCTTCGCGCAACCCGCGTAGTCGCTCCGCTACGTGGTCGAAGTTGTAAGGCCTGGTGGTCAGGAGCTTTTCGACGGCTTCGGTGTCTCCGGCTTCCTCGAACTCGGCCACTACTGCCGCGTGTGCGAGGTCGAGCTGTCCGGCATCGAGGGCGGCGCGGGCTGCCTCGGCTTTCCCTACCGCTGCCTGGGCTTTGACATCCTTTTTGTCCATCGCGAGGGTCTTGGACACCTTCGTGATGGATGCGCCGAATTCGAGCATCTGCGCAACTCCTCGGGTGTGCTGCGCTGCGGTCAGCCCTTCGCGGTGCCGGTTGGCAGTGATCTGCTTACCGATCCGGTCGACGGCGCGGGCCTTGTCACTGCCTTCGGCCGAGGCCGAGGACCAGCGCGTGGCAACCTGCGCCTCGCGCACCTTGCGCAGCGCCAGGGTCAGCGCCTCGTCGAACGGCAGGGGACGGCCCGGG